>JAEEVK010000120.1 GCA_016287095.1 Lachnospiraceae bacterium | reverse complement strand
CTGCGTGACATCAGACTTCAGATAACTACAAACGACGCGGGGCTTACCGGTGATATGGACTGGCTGGCCGAGGCTGTCGGCAATATCGTGAAAAACTGTATGGAGCACACTCCTGAGGGCGGCCGGATAACTATAAATGCTGAAGAAAATGCCATTTATACCGTCATGACCATCGAGGACACTGGCAAAGGCTTTGACAAGAATGACATAGCCCATATATTTGAGCGATTTTACAAGGGGAAAAATTCCGGGTCCGAGAGTGTGGGTATCGGCCTGGCACTTTGCCGTACTATTATCACCGGCCTTGACGGTACCATAAAGGCTGAAAACGGTAAGGATGGCGGCGCCAGATTTGAAATAAGGTTTTACAAAAATATAGTTTAGGAGATATTTCTATGACAAAGATTAAACGATTATTTCTGAGTATAACACTACCGGTTATTATTTCAATCGGTTTTACAATGGCCTGGCCGATAGAGTATTCCAAGGCCGAAGATATTGCTTTAGCACCCGCAGTGCATACATACGATGATACGATACAGATATCTTTGGAAGAGTCTGATGAGAGATCTGACGGCTATATAGAGATGCCCTGGGAAAATGATGTGCCCAAGACAGATACAAAATTATCCTATAATGCAACCAAAGAGATGCGTGTGGACGATCCTTATGGTTTTGACAAGGGCAGGATAGGCAGTGAGACGGATATTACCATTCCTTCCGCATGGCCCTATTCATACAACAGAGAGACTGACTTTATTCAGTATTTTAAAACCACACTTCCTCCATTGAGAGATCAGGGATCTGAGGGTACCTGTTGGGCTCATTCGTCAATGTCCCTTATGGAAAACTACTTATTGTTTAATCATGGGAGCGACCTTCATGGAGCCGTTTCGAGAAATGCTACGGAAACTGTCCCTGCAATTAATTACAGTGAGTTACAGTTGGCTTACTTTTATTATCATTCAAATACTAATCCTATAATACCTAATCAGGGTGGAGATAGTGTTACCTTTACTTTGACAAAGGGTGACAATTTTAAAAGTGTTGGTGGAAATCTTTTGCTTTCTGCAGAAACCCTGATAAAATGGAGGGGAGCCGTTGATGAAAGTCTCGTCCCTTACAGTACTGCCGGTAATTTTAGTACTGACGAACAGCTTAGAGCTGAGACCGGATTATCTGAAGAGATGGCATATGAATATGATGTGGCTCATTTGACTAATGCCTATTATATTAATATTCATACAAACAGTAATCAGGTAAAACAGGCGATTAAAGAAAATGGTGCAGTGGGAGTCAGCTTTTACGCAGCCAGTGCATATTATGATGATGAACATAATGCATTTTATAATTATGTAAACAGCAATACAAATCATGCTGTAAATATAGTAGGCTGGGATGATAATTTTCCTAAGGAATATTTTGGAGCAGGGTCCCAAAAGCCTGATAATAACGGCGCTTGGCTGATACGAAACAGCTGGACGAATGGCGATGTGGCGGCTGATAATGAATTGTTAGACTATTCGGGCTATTTTTGGATGTCGTATGAAGACAGCTCCCTTAGTGAAGCTGCATATGTTTTTGAGGTAGATTCAGCGGACAATTATGATAATAACTACTATTACACAAATCAGATATATATCCCGGCATGGTTTAATGGGTTAAGTAAATTTGCCAATACTTTTGAAATCAATGGTGAAAATGAAACTGCAAAAGAAAGAATCGATGCGGTAATAATCCAAACCGAAGAATCCGGAGTGACATACTCCATCTCTGTTTATAAAGTAGATAATACCGGGAAACCGACAGAACCGATAACTGATGATTATGAACCAACTACAGGTACTTTGGTTTATCCGGGTATTTATACGATACCGTTAACGGAAACGGTTACGCTTGACAGAGGCAGTAAGTTTGCTATTGTAGTCGAGACCCAAAACGGTCCGATCTGCTGTGAACGTGAATATAAGCAAAATGACAGTTTTAATATTTCGGTTACAGCAAATGCAGGTGAGAGTTTCTATTATTCTGGAACATCGTGGTTCGATTTTACAAGATTATATAGCATCGAAGGCAATAGAGTATGTGGCAATTTCTGTATACAGGCACTGACTACAAATATAGGTATTCCTGCAAATCAACGTGTAAAGGGGTTAAAATATACAGCAAGGACTCAGGACAGTGTTTCTTTGTCATGGGATGCTTATGATGGTGCGGAGGCATATGCAGTTTATCGTGCTCTTAATACATGTGCGGAAAGTGACTTTGTAAGGGTTGCTTCGGGGGTAACCGGAACTGCGTATACTGACTCTGAAATAGCGACAAATTCACTTTGCTACTATCGCATAGTACCCATAATAAACTCTGATGAAGCTATGAATCTTGCTTCAAATTTATTGATGGTAGCCCTGGAACCGACTGATGATCTTGGCGAACTTGCTACTATTTTGGGTAAGGTTACCGCCAATCAAACGTATCAAATAGTATTAGGCGAGTGTTTTGCCGGTGGCTGCGAGATACAATATCGTCTCGCGGGGGATCCCGATACATGGACTGCGGTTAGCACATATTATTCCGGAGATTATTGGTTCTTCTATATTGACGATATAGCTGAGGAAAATTATATTTTCCAAGTGACTCCGTATATTGAAAATATCTATGGAGAACGTGCATATGGTGTTACTTTGGAAGCTGCCATGTATAACGGAAGTGTGCGCAATAGAAATCCGGTTTTAACTACGGATTTCGGAGTATTACATAATGGAGATCAGCATTATACAGGCTCGGAACATGAGGCTACTATACAGAATACAGTGACCGACATCGGAACTATTACGGTATACTATGCTAATGAAGGTTCAGAAACATGGACCACAGAGAAACCCGTAAATGCAGGTACATACCTTGTAGCTATAGATATTACAGAAAGTACCCTGCATAATGCTGTAACCAAGCTTACAGCTGAGAATTGGAAGCTGGTAATCCAAAAGACGACACTGAATGTCATACCGGATGATAGTATTCAGAAAGAAGAAGGGGATGATGATCCGGAATTAACATATACCTATTCTGGAAACATAGAAGGCGAGACACCGGGCTTTACCGGAAAGCTTACCAGAGAATCCGGAGAAACTATGGGGCAGTATATCATACATGCCGGTACCCTGTCTCTTGCGGATAATGGAACGTTCCTGGCATCAAACTATGCTATGAACTTCTATGACAATTATTCATCATTGAATATATATGCTGTGGATTTTGATAAACCTGTAGCAACTCTTGTTTCAAAGGATAAGCATTCAGTGAAGTTTAAGTGGGATGCTATACGTAAGGCAGAGGGATATGCAATATATGATGACTCTGGTGAATTGATAGGTAAGACTACTGAGTTGATATATGAAATAACCGGATTGGATGCAGATACAGGATATACCTTTAATATCTATCCTTACAGGAGTAGTACAGTCATAGATGTATACACGTCAAAACACGGCACTTTTTCTGTGAATACCGATGCACGTGATGTCTTGTCAGCAGATGATTTTAGCTTTACTGCTCAAAATGTAACATATGATGGCCAGCCTCATGGGGCGACAGTAACCTCAAAGATATCGGGAGTTACTGTTTCAGGTGTTTATTATGCTGATGAGAATGATACATCTGTTTGGTTTACAGACAAACCTGTAAATGCCGGCAATTATCTGGTGGCTATTTGCACGGATGAAACGGAAGACTATGAAGCCACTGACAAGTTAGGAAATGCTGCTTGGAAATTTACTGTTTCTAAAGCGACAGATGCTCCACTAAAGCCGGGGGTTACACTTGAATGCTACTTTAAGGCAAAAAAGGTCGGAGATGTAGGATTACCTAACGGATGGGCATGGTCATCCGCAGATATTGACAGAGAATTTGGCGGTTTGCTTTCGCTTAAGGCAGTTGCTGAGTATGTTAACACTGACAAGGATAACTATGTGAACATAAATGTTGAAATAACCATTACTAAGACATTGTGTCAGCATGACAGCCTTTCGCCTACAGCTGCTAAAGATGCTAAGTGTACGGAGGAAGGGAATACAGCATACTGGAAATGCTTATACTGCGGAAAGTATTTTTCGGACGAAGGACATACAGAGATTGAAAAGGACTCATGGATAACTGAGGCACTTGGTCATGACTATGTGATTTCTTATGTTTGGAGTACGGATGGAAAGCAGTGTACTGCAAAAGCGGTATGTAAACACGATGAAAAGCATGTGGTAACTGAAACGGTTTCAACTGAAGATGGAAAAATAACACATATTATAAAGAAAGAAGCTTCTACAACCGCTATGGGTGTTACTGAATATACAGCAACATTCCAAAATGAGCTGTTTAAAGTACAAACTACTGAGATTACGGATATCCCGAAACTTGATGAACCCGAGGTAACAAATGAGCCTGAGATATCCGGAGTACCGGAGAATACAGACGAACCCGTGATATCAGGGGCACCGGAGAATACAGATGAACCCGAGGTATCGGGAATACCTGAGAATACAGACGAACCTGAGATATCGGAAGTACCTGAGGCGACAGACGAGCCCGAAATATCAGGAGCACCTGAGAACACAGACGAGCCCGTGATATCAGGAGCACCAGAGGCAACAGATGAACCCGAGGTATCCGGAGTACCTGAGAACACAGATGAACCTAAGATATCGGGAGCACCGGAGAATACAGACGAACCCGTGATATCAGGAACACCGGAGGTAACAGATGAGCCGGAGATCTCCGGAGTACCTGAGAACACAGATGAACCCGAGGTATCGGGAGTACCTGAGGCAACAGACGAACCCGAGATCTCCGGAGCGCCAGAGACGACCGACGAGCCCGAAATATCCGGAGCACCGGAAACGACAGATGAGCCTGAAACATCAGATGAACCTGAAACATCGGAAGAGCCGGAAACAACCGAATCAACGGAACAACCTATCTTAGTGGGCGATGTGGATAACGATGGCAGTATAACTCCGAAAGATGTGACTTTGCTTAGAAGGCATCTTGCAGGAGGCTGGAATGTAAAGATCAATGAACTTAATGCAGATATTGATAAGGATGGGAGCATAACACCAAAAGATGTAACCAGACTCAGGCGGTACCTTGCAGGCGGTTGGGGAATTGTTTTGAATTAAAGTAAATGAATGAACCCCCAAATGTTTGCCTGGTGTTAACAAAAAATATTAAAGGAGGATCAAAGAAAATGTTAAAAAAACTATGTGCGATGATAGTTGTGTTTGCATTACTTATCCCTGCTATCAAGGCCTATCCTGATGGGAGAACTATTGGTGATGCAAATAATGATGGTGAGACTGAGTATCTGAATGATATAGATTATTGGGAAAATGCGATCATTCAGGGAGATACTAATGCGATATACAGAGTCGATACTACAGACGAAGTGCAGGATTCAAATACATCAGATATCAGTGATAAACGTATATCGGGTGAATCTCCTGAGAAAATAATTTATCAGGTAGTTGAAGATTATGATGAGGTATCAAATGCCTATTATGATTATGAATATGATTGGATATCCGGAGGCGGCTATGTGGTAAGGCCTACGGATACACCTACTCCGACTGAGCCCGAGGAGATAACGGATACCCCTAGTCCTACCGAGCCTGAGGAGGTAACAGATATCCCCAGTCCGACCGAGCCTGAGGAGATAACGGATACTCCCAGCCCGACCGAGCCTGAGGAGATAACGGATACTCCCAGCCCGACCGAGCCTGAAGAGATAACAAATAGCCCCAGCCCAACTGAGCCTGAGGAGCCGGATATCACACCTGAGATAACCGAAATACCGGAGCCGACACCCACTCCAAAGCCTATACCCAGACCCGATCCTTCGGGAAAGGTATATATAATACCTGAAGAGAAGACACCCACTAAGGTTACCTATGATATAGATCTTGAAGTCGGTAGATATGCGAGGATGGTTCCGACTGAGAAGATAAATACTACTAAAAAATCATCAGATACGAATATTATCAATGATCCGAGAGATGCAGTAGATTCTTTTGGAGGAGTATATGAAGCAAGAGCCAATAATCCCGGTGATGCTACAATAACATTCTATAATCAAAGTAAGAATTTTACCGAAGAATGGAATGTGCATGTATATTGCCGTCCTTTGGATTTTGAAAAGACTCAATATGTTGTAGAGAAAAAAGCGGGTAAGGATGCATATATTACATTGTTCCTGAAGTATTTCGAGTATGAGTTTGAATATGCTTATGCATTTGAATGGGAAACATCAGATAAAACAGTAGCGTACCAGGCCGGTGGCGATAAGCTTTCAACATTCTGCCGTTTTTGTATAACTAAACCCGGTGTAACAATCATTACGGTAAAGGATAAATATGGCCGTTCATCACAGTGTGCGCTGGTAGTAAAGGATGCAGATATTGCAAACAGTGAGCCGGAAACAACACCTACCGATGATCCTGATTCACCGGATGTTTCGGATAAACTCTGGACACCCGGTGATATCGATGATGATCAGAATATCACTCCTAAGGATGTGACTTTGCTCAGAAGACACCTGGCAGGCGGATGGGATGTAACGATTAATGAGAAAGCTGCTGATGTTGATGGAGATGGGAGTATTACACCAAAAGATGTAACTATCCTTAGACGTTATCTCGCCGGAGGATGGGGAGTTGAACTGGCAGGAAAGAAAGAATAGACTAAAAGACTAGCTGAAGAGTCAATCTAAAATTATATAAAATTTGTTTAAAAATGTGGTTAAGTAAATCGAAAACCTCTCCGATATATCTAGTGTAGGGCAAAAGAAAGAGTACAATCGCTAGTATATAGGCGAAGAAAGAGGTATAGAGATGACAGCAGCTATGGCAAATGTATATAAGAGCAATTCAATCGCTACAGCATCACCCGCAGAGCTTACACTTATGCTTTATGACGGAGCTATCAAGTTCTGTAACATAGCACTCGGGGCTATAGAGAGCGGCGATGTATCAAAGGCTCATACAAATATCATAAAGGCTGAAAATATTATTACAGAGTTCAGATCGACACTTGATTTCAAATATCCTGTAGCTCAGGACTTTGAAAGAGTATATGACTATATATACAGAAGACTTGTAGAGGCTAATCTCCATAAGGATACGGAAGTATTAGAGGATGCACTTAAGTATATCCGTGAGATGAGGGATACCTGGAAAGAGGTTATGAAGCTTAACCGTACCCAGACCGGTGGCTCGCAGATCAGATATGTCAATGCCGGTACACAGCAGGCTGTTTCAATGTGATTTTACCCTAGTGGTATAATAAACCCAAATACCAATTTTCCTATGTGAAATGCAGTTCCTTTTCGGAGCTGCATTTCATCTTTTTATATATTTGACTTTGAAATTATTTGACAACTTTAATAAAACAGTGATAAAATACAGTTAATAGTGTATAAGGAAGGACAGGGCAGTAATTATGAGAGATAATGAAAAAGTAACATATTTGAATATAATGATCGATACTTTGAAGAAAAAGGAATTATTGCTTAATGAACTTAAGATATCTACTTTAAACCAAGCCTCTATACTGGAGAAGGAAGAGTTTGATGCTGATGGCTTCGACAGCAGCATCGAAGAAAAACAGAAAAAGATAGATGAACTGTTGAGACTCGATGAGGGCTTTATGGAGATGTACGATAAGGTGAAAGACTCTCTGGTAAATGACGGCAAGGATTATGCCCCGGAGATAGAGCAGGCAAAGGCACTTATCAAAAAGCAGACAGATCTGTCAGTTGAGCTGCAGGCTCTTGAAGAGAAAAACAGGGTAAAGCTCTCGGTTCATCTTTCAAAAGGCAGACAGAAGGGCAAGGATTTCCGTACCAGTTCACGTACTGCAGCCGCCTACTACAAAAACATGAGCAACCACCACCAGGATGGAGATTCATATTTTCTGGATAGTAAAAAATAATTTGAAAAAGATTCAAAACAGGGGTTAAGTAATCCGCTTTTCCTGTCGATATAATTAATGTCAGGGAGAAAGAAACAAAAACTTGAAAAAATAATAAAAATTTTTTCAAATAGGGGTTAAGTATTCCGACGAACCATCCGATATAAATAGTGCAGGGCAGAAAATATGCCCCCATCCGGACAAAGTCCGGGAATGATCGGAGGGGAAGCGGACCGGTACGAAGACCTGACGATTAGAAACTAAAAATGTGGCAAGGAAGCCACTACACATTCAAGGAGGAAAAATTATGATAGTACAACACAACATGACAGCCCTTAACGCA
>JAEEVK010000119.1 GCA_016287095.1 Lachnospiraceae bacterium | reverse complement strand
CCAACCATCTTTCCCGTACGGATAAAGAATACCTGCACGATTGCCTTAAAGTCCTTCATGGCAATACCGATGACATCACGGTTCATATCATCCGAAGCAGTAACTCGCTGTACCTGTGTCATCTCCTGGATGTTATTCAACATATCACGGTATGCAGCTGCCTGCTCAAACTCCATGTTTTCCGAGCATTTGAGCATTTTCGACTTCAGGTCCTTAACCACTCCGGCCGTATCGCCTTCAAAAAATCTGATTATCTCATTTATGCCCTTTTTATACTCCTCTTCACTGACCTTACCCGAACATGGTCCCGGGCATTCACCCACCTGATGATACAGGCACGGACGTTCAACCTTTGAGCCATCAAGCTTCTTTTCACATGTCCTGTATCCGTATAATTTTCGAAACATCTTTAGGATTTCACGCACTGCGGTCACATTAGTATACGGACCAAAATATTTGGCACCGTCTTTGGGATGCCTGCGTGTAAGATATATTTTGGGGTATTTTTCAAAAAGTGTAATCTTAACAAAGGGATAGGTCTTGTCGTCCATCAGCATCGTATTGTACTTCGGACGGTTCTCCTTTATAAGATTACACTCTAAGACAAATGCTTCAATCTCACTTTCAACCATGATGTATTCAAAATGGTCTATCAGTGAGATCATCTTTTCAATTTTCGGACTGCGCGGTCTCGTCTGGAAATATGAGGACACACGCCTTTTTAGATTAATCGCTTTCCCGACATATATGATATTGTCGGCCTTGTCATGCATGATATACACACCGGGACTGTCGGGAAGCTTTTTAAGTTCTTGTTTAACATCAAACATAAATAACACCCTGATATTGCTCAATAGAAAACTATATACAAAGGGCAACATTATTATAAATCAGAGACCAGCATCCAGCATCTCATTATATGCAGCATTAGCGGCTTCACTGGCCTTTTTCTTTTTCCATCTGTCAATATCACTGCAGATGGCAAGCATTTCATCAACGATCAGTTCTGCCGATCTCGGCTTTACATAATGCAAATATGCTATCATCCTCTCCATAGCCTTTGGGCTGCCAAGATTTACTGCCACCTCATTCCCCAGACTTTCAGGAAACCCAAGCTTCTTAATCTCAGATACCAATTGCTGCTTAGTTCTCGCCCATTCCTCAGAACCGTTCATGGCTGATCCTCATCAAACTCAACATCCACAAAGTATCCCTTTTCATTCTTTCGGATACCCTGCACCACACCTTCTGTGGACTTTATCCTGTTACCAAAAGAGAAATTGCCCGACATGGCTAATGCCGGGACAATTGTATAATAGTAAAATGCTACCGTATTCTTTTCGATGATCTCAACATGATCTCCGGCTTTCAAGAGATCCTGTCTTTCCATCTTAAATTCTTCGACTCTCATATTGCGTTCCTTATTATTTCAGGTTTTATAACGAATCGGCACCTGCGTTGCCCACCTAAACCTCACTCAGTAACTGCAGTTTCCTCAGTAACTGTAGAAGTATCTCCCCCACGCTCTGCGATGACCTGGTTGTAGATCTCCATAAACTGCTTACCTGTGATAGTCTCTTTCTCGCTAAGGAAATCAGCGATCCTGTCCATGATATCACGGTTACCGCGAAGCAGATCCTTAGCCTTTTCATAGCACTCCTTGAGGAGATCCATAACCTCATGATCGATCTCAGCAGCAGTCTGATCACCACAGTTAAGCACTGCACGACCGTCCAGATACTGGTTGCCCTGCTTCTCCAGACCGATAAGGCCGAACTTTCTCGACATACCGTACTGGGTAACCATGGCTCTCGCAATATCCGTAGCCTTTTCGATATCGTTGGCAGCACCTGTAGTGATAGAGCCAAATACAAGCTCCTCTGCGGCACGTCCGCCGTACAGGGTAACCAGTCTTGCCTTTAATTCATCCTCGGTCATCAGGTATTTCTCTTCCTCAGGTACCTGCATTACATAACCGAGTGAACCCATAGTACGGGGTACGATAGTAATCTTCTGTACAGGCTCTGCATTCTTCTCAAGAGCAGTGATCAAAGCATGACCGGTCTCATGATATGCAACAACCTTCTTTTCCTTTTCGGAAAGTATCCTGTCCTTCTTTTCCTTACCGGCGATAACCACTTCAACCGACTCCATCAGATCATCCTGAGTAACCAGAGTCCTGTTTTTCTTAACAGCCAGAATAGCTGCTTCATTTATCATATTTGCCAGATCCGAACCAACGGCACCGGAAGTAGCAAGGCCTATTTCCTCTAAGTTGACGCTGTCATCAAGCAGAACATTTTTAGCATGTACCTTAAGGATCTCAACACGTCCTTTAAGATCGGGCTTGTCTACGATGATACGTCTGTCAAAACGGCCGGGACGCAGGAGCGCCTTATCAAGCACCTCGGGTCTGTTGGTAGCAGCTATGATAACTACACCCTTGGAGGTATCGAAACCGTCCATCTCTGATAGCAGCTGGTTCAAGGTCTGCTCACGCTCGTCATTGCCACCACCGTACTGAGCATCCCTGCTTTTTCCGATAGCATCTATCTCATCGATGAACACGATACAGGGAGCCTGGCTCTGAGCCTGCTTAAACAGGTCACGCACACGGGAAGCACCTACACCGACAAACATCTCGACGAAATCGGAACCGGTGATAGAAAAGAAAGGAACATGTGCCTCACCGGCTACAGCCTTTGCAAGCAATGTCTTACCGGTACCGGGAGGGCCTACAAGGAGAGCTCCTTTAGGCAGCTTGGCACCTATTTTCTGGTATTTACCGGGATTATGCAGGAAATCAACCAGCTCCTTGATGGACTCCTTAGCCTCATCCTCGCCTGCTACATCCTTAAACGTAATGCCTGTTTCTTTTTCCACATTATAAATCTTGGCATTGCTCTTTCCGACTCCCATGATACCGCCGCCCTTACTGATACCGCGGAACAGCAGGAACATCAAACCGTAAATAATGATAAACGGCAGAATGTATGCCAGGAAAATATCTATAATGGTCGTACTGGAATCTACGATCTCCTCGGAGAACTTGACTCCTTTTTCAGACAATCTGTTTACAAGTTCGGGATCATAAACAGCACCTGTATAAAAGGTCTGCTCGTATCCGTATGCCGAAGATCTGTTTTTCGGCTTGATGACCAGACGGTCACTCTTGATCAAAACCTCGCTTACATTGTCATTATCCAGCATAGATAAGAAATTGTCATAGGTGATCTCCTGTACTTCGCCCTTTGACATATTCTTCGTAAAATAACTGAAGAAAATGACCATGATAAGCGTTACTATAAGACAAGCAAAGAAAATCCGCTTGTTCTGCGGCGATTTATTGTTGTCGCCGTTTCTGTTTTCATCCATAAATTATCCTCTTTATACGAACTCGAATGAAGGATCATTCTCCTCTAAGAGCTCATCAATATACTTCTGTGCGGGTGAAGGTGCATCGAGACAAACTGCTCCCATCATACCAGGGCCTGTATGTGCACCGATAGCACAGCCTAAGAAACCTTTAACACATTTCTTTATCCCGTACTTTTCCTTTAATGCCTTGATAAATGCATCATCGTCATCCGAGCAGTCGGCATGTACAGAACCTATTATCTGTCTGTCAAGCCGGTATCCTCTCTCGCCGATAACCTCTATCATCTTTGCGATAGCTTTCTTTCTGCCACGTACCTTAGCAAATACCTCAAGCTTGCCCTCATCAGTAACCTCTATTATAGGCTTAATATCAAGCAGACCGCCCGCGATAGCCGAAGTCCTGCTGATCCTGCCGCCCTTATACAGATACTCCAGGGTATCAACCATAAAGATATGCTCCATATGATCAAAATGGAATCTTGCAGCCTCCATAACCTCTTCTTTTGAAGCACCCTTTGACTGCATGTAAAGAGCGAAGAAAACGCACATACCAAAACCGATCGCAGCACACTTGGAATCCATGATATCTATCTTAAAATCGGGATATTTCTCAAGCAGCTCCGCCTTAGCAAGGTTTGCGGCATTGAAAGTACCCGCGATACCTGTCGAAAAGCAGAAGTACAGCACCTCCTCGCCTGCCTTGGCATAAGGCTCGAAATTCTGATAAAACATATATTCATTGATATGATAAGTGGTAACATTTTTTCCGGAACGTAAGATATCATAAAACTCGTTAGGGAAAACCGTCTCGCCATCAAAATAATCCTTACCCTCAATAACTACAGGAGTAGGGATAACTCTCAGGTTATACTTGTCAATCACCCACTTAGGCATATCTGTAGCTGAGTCAGTAATAATAGTGTACTTTGAAGTAGCCATTTTAAAGCCATTTCTGCAAATGCAGAATCCTTTCCTGTTTTTTTACTTTTTATGTGCTTAATTAAATCTCAATTATTCATAAAAACAGCCATATTAACAGGCATTGAGACTTCATTTAATCACATACAAAACTATTATAACACAAATTTGTGAAAAAATAAAGAAAAACATCTGAGGGAAATAAAAAAAGAAAAGGCGATCAAATCGCCTTTACCTTTCGTTAAACACCCAAAGTGCCGCTTCCCTATTTCTGAGTCCTAGCTTAAGCTAGGTGGGTGACCTCACTTAGACCGCTGTCTTCCACTCGATGGAGGCCTGACATTAACCTAAAAATATTGGAATCCCTTATCATGAATGTAGGTTCAAAAATTTAGGATCACGAACACTCTAGGAATCTTTTTTAACTATGTCTGAATTATACACCATTCTCAAAAAAATTGCAAGCACAAATTGAAAATTTATAAAATATTTACAGTTTTCTTATTGAAAACTTAATTGTTGTAAAATTCTTTAATCCGTACTATGTCAATGTCTGCTATATTATAAAGCAGCATATGCTACATTATCAACCTCGATGGCATTCCTGCCACTGTCCTTTGCAGCAAACATAGCCTTTTCAGCTGCATCATAAAGGTCATAATAATCATTGTCAACAGAGGGAACAGCCGTAGCTACACCGATACTCACAGTCACAAACCTGTTGGTTGCGATACGTGAATGAGGGATACGCTTTCTGTCGACGAGCTCCTTTACCTTCTCAGCCAGCTTCTCATCATCCTTGCCGTGACCGCCTTCCATACAAACGAGGAACTTGCCTCCGTCAAGGTGTGCCACGATATCGGTATTCTTAACAACAGCATTTCTTATGATACCGCCGATAACCTTGATCAGGTCATCCCCGCGCTTAACACCGTGCTCATTGTTGTAAACCTGCAGCTGATCGATATCTATCATCAGTACTGTAAAGCGCTTCTTAGCACGGATGCTTGACATAATGGACATGTAAGCCATACGCTCCAGTCCTTTTCTGTTAAGAAGACCGGTCATGCGGTCAATCTCAACCTTACCGTCACTGTCCTTTACTCGCTCTTTCAGTCTGATATGCTCCTTTGTCTGGGTGAAAAGGTATCTGGACATCGCATAAAGCAGGGCATTCATCAGGATGATGTTGAATACCTCGAAACCATTGGTTCCAAACTTTGCAAAAAGGAATACAATATATACAGCCTCAGCCACTATGCCGTAAAGCATCTCCATAGGCTCTAAGGCAGGTACCAGCATCAGTACTATCAGCATCACACAGTAGAATGTAATACCACTGCCGGCGAGTTTGTTGGCATATATTAGTACAAATGAAAACAGCTCGAACAGGATCCAGAAACCTCTGTATGCCCACAGGCACATAACATCGTCACGGCTCTTCATAGCCATGAATGAAAATACCGTAAACGCAATGGTCAGGATCTCGAAAACTATCAGCAGCGCCGTAATAACTGAGGCCACAGGGTTGTCGTCAAAGCTGAAAACATTTATCACCAGCATCACCGGGAGCAATCCGCAACATACAAGAGCAGTAAAAAACGCCCTCCGGATATTCTCCAGAGACAGACGCGCCAGCACTCTCATATTCTCCTGTCTTCTAAGTCTCTCACCCATTTTATGGCCACTGCTTTCCCTATATTTTCTAAGCAATCACTTCAAAAAAATTGCTGTTATTGGCCTTTTGGTCACTCACCCGCTTGTCATTCTTAACGAAGTAAAGAATCTGAATCCTGCACTTTGTTCAAAATCTCAAGCCTTTATCGCCTGTATGAAACAATTCAGCAAATTGTCAGACATCTTAACAACAATATTTTGAATAATTACCCTTCCTTAACCCTACATTTAGAAGTTTAACACATTAGGTTATAGATTTCAAGATGTTTTTCACAAAGATTTTGGATTTTTTTAAATTATTTTGTAAATTATCCATAAAAAAATCATGTGACCTATATCTAGGCCACATGGTTTTATAAAAATCATATATTTTGTGTTTAGAGTTGTCTGAATATTTTATATTTTTAGAATAATACGACTATCTTTGCCTTTTATCATTAAATATATAATGGTCTAGGTCTTATTTACCAAGAGCAGTGATTTCTTCTAACTTAGGAGTATTAAGAGCCATCGGGAACTTGGTAACGGCTACGGTAGCGCAGGCAGTAGCAAAGCAAACCAACTCATCATCGGTCATACCCTTAAGTAAACCGTATACACAGCCTGCCTTAAAAGCATCATCAGCGTTAACGGTACAGATGGAATCAACTGTAAACGGAATCCTGGTATTCATCTCGCCGCCACGTCTGCCGTAAATGATATTGTCGCCTGCAGTCATAATCACGAGGCCTTCACCGTTTTCGGTAAGCAGAGCATATGCCTCTTCAGGAGTCTTGCCGGGATACTTCTTCTTGAGCCCAGAACTGGAAATAATGGTAACAGCCGCATGTCTGAAAACAAACTCATCATGCCTGCAATCTATGGTAACATAAGGTCTGCCATAGAAATTGCATAGCTCGGCTGCTGCCTCAGTACCATCCTCAAAGAAAGGATCGATGGCAGCTACCTTACAGCCTGCGATATCACCCTCTTTAGGGATATTCCAGCGCTTTTCACCATTACGATGGAAATCATAAGTAGTACCGAATGAAGCATTGGAGCCTGTACCGATCACTACATAATCCTCAAGGCCGTCATAATTTAAATCAAAGCAGAGTGAGCTGATATCTACACTCTTGTCCTCGTAAAACTTTCTGATGAGCGGAGCAACATTCTTTCCGATATGATTGCCGTCTATCTTGACATCAACCCCAAGACCTGCCAGGATAGTAGCACATGAACCGGTCTCTCCACCGGGAAGTCTGTACTTCTCAGAAAGCTCCGAATAACTGTCCGGTACCAGGAAATCTCCTTTAACCTTAAACGAATTAGTTGCAAGTATCATCCCATACAAATATGCATCTGCCATAACCATTCTCCTTCCGTACTTTCACATTTTTACCGATTTAACAACAATTTTTGTAATTATGTAGACACCGTCTGATGACAAAAACATCAGAATATGTTTATCATCATATAAAAAATATCGGCAACAAATATATAGAAAGATTATACAACATTTAAAGATTTCGGTCAATAATTTTTTCAATTTTCGTTCAGTTCATCCAATGTCAGATAATAAGCCGGCAGGAATTCTTTTAGGAAGAGGTTAGCCTCCTCTAAATCCATAGCCTCTACCGATGCTCTCAGGGTTTCGCCTGCCTTATGGAACTCTTTATTTCCGGCCTTTTCTTCCTCAATACACTTGATAAGAGCCGAAAGTTTGTCAGCAGCCTTTACCAGCTTCATCTCGTATCTCAGGTCCTCTTTTGGAAAAAAGATATCCTCATAGGACTCTCTTAAGTCATCCGGCAGCATATCGAGCAGCCTCTTATTGGCCTGAGCCTCGATATCTTTAAAAGCACCCTTTATATCCTTGTTCAGATACTTGATGGGAGTCGGCATATCACCCGTGATAATCTCAGATGCATCATGATACAGAGCCACAAGCACGGCCTTTTCAGCATCGAGCGATTTACCCAGCCTCTTATTTCCTATAACGCAGAGTGCATGTGCCAGCATACTGACCTCCAGAGAGTGCTCACTGATATTCTCCGTATACGAATTTCTCATCAGTGCCCAACGGTCTATGTATTTCATTCTTGAAACAAATGCAAAAAAGTTGTTTTTCATAGTGATTCCTCTTCAAGTTCTATTTCTGTAAACCACATGAGTTTTTGTGTTTTATGTTTTCATTATAACAAAGACATGAGGTAAAAACAACAAAAAAACGAAAATTCAAAAAACCGCCCCGGGTTTCCCCGGGGCGGCTGTGTTACTGTGTTACTTTGGTACTGTGGTCCTTATCCTTATTTCACTTTGATGGACAGGGACTTCTTCACTGCCTTCGTAGAGCCTGCGAAGCTTACTTCTACCGCGATGCTGCCGCTCTTGATGGCTGTAGCTCCGGCCTTCACTTC
>JAEEVK010000118.1 GCA_016287095.1 Lachnospiraceae bacterium | reverse complement strand
CTCTCGTTAAGGAATTAGAGGCAGCTGCTAAGAAGGGCTGCGAGCTTTCTAAGGAAATCCTCGAGAAGAAGCAGTATCTGTCAAAGAAGTCCGTATGGATCTTCGGTGGTGACGGATGGGCATATGATATCGGCTTCGGCGGACTTGATCATGTACTTGCATCAGGCGAGAATGTAAACGTATTCGTATTCGATACAGAAATGTATTCAAATACAGGTGGACAGGCTTCCAAGGCTTCAAACATCGGTGAGGTTTGCCAGTTCGCAGCAGCAGGTAAGGAAATCGGCAAGAAGTCACTTGCTGAGATCGCTATGAGCTATGGCTATGTATATGTAGCACAGATTGCTCTGGGCGCTAACCCTGCACAGGCTGTTAAGGTTCTTACCGAGGCTGAGGCTTACAACGGACCTTCACTTATCATTGGTTACGCACCTTGCGAGCTCCACGGAGTTAAGGGCGGCATGAACCACTGCCAGGATGAGATGAAGAAGGCTGTTGCAGCCGGCTACTGGAATCTGTTCAGCTTCAATCCTGCTCTTAAGGCAGAAGGAAAGAATCCTTTCACTCTTACATCCAAAGAGGGTGACGGCACATACCAGGGCTTCCTTAACAACGAGACCAGATATACCTCACTTAAGGTTAAGTTCCCTGAGAGAGCAGAGAAGCTCTTCGCTGAGTCAGAGACCGCTGCTAAGGCTAGATATGATCATCTGATGAAGCTGGTTGAACTCTATAAATAAGTGAAACCTTATAAGTAGAAATTTACACATAAAAAATGTGCAATATTTACAAAAATTCCGTGCTGGAAATACAGCACGGAATTTTTTTTGTAAAAAATCAACAATTTCTATTGCTATTTTTTGTGAAATTTGATAGAATTAAAAATATGAAAATTGTGTGAAAAATTAAAACGATTTATTAAATTAAATTTATCGGAATATAATGCTAAAATATTATAAAATAAAATAATATACGGGTGATAAATGAACGTAGATTTCGAAAAGAAACTGACCATCCCGATGGAGGTCAAGAAAATGTTTCCACTGGATGAGGAGATGAGACTCACCATTGAAAACAGAAGGAAACAGATAAAAAAAATCATTTCGGGCCAGGACGACAGACTCCTGCTTATCATCGGACCGTGTTCTGCCGATAATGAGGACAGTGTACTTGATTATATTTCCAGACTCCGGGAGATACAGGAAAAAGTCAAGGAAAAGATAATGATAGTACCAAGAGTTTTCACAAACAAGCCGAGGACTACAGGGGACGGTTACAAGGGTCTGCTTCATCAGCCGGACCCTGAGGAAAAACCTGATCTGTTTAAAGGCATCATCGCTACCAGAGAGATGCATATGAAGGTAGTAAAAGAGAACGGATTTGTATCAGCGGACGAGATGCTTTACCCTGAAAACTACAGATATCTGGATGACCTTCTGGGTTATACGACCGTTGGTGCAAGAAGTGTTGAAAACCAGCAGCACAGGCTTACTGCCAGCGGGGTTGAGATCCCTGTCGGCATGAAAAATCCGACGGGAGGAGATCTGTCCGTTATGATGAATGCCATACATGCCGCACAGCATAAGCATTCGTTCCTGTACAGGGGATGGGCGGTCCACTCGTACGGTAATCCTTATGCACATGCGGTACTCAGAGGCTTTACAAACAACAGAGGGCGTTCGGTACCGAATTACCACTATGAGGATGTAAAGAATGTCATTGAACTCTATGCCTCAAGCGGTCTTGAAAATCCTGCCATAGTCATTGATACCAATCATGCCAACTCGGGTAAGGATCCGTTCGAGCAGCCGAGAATAGTGGACGAGGTGCTGAATTTCCGTAAGTCTCACGATGATATCAAGAAGCTGGTCAAGGGCTTCCTGATAGAGAGCTACATCGAGGACGGTGCCCAGAAAATAGGAGAGGGCATATACGGAAAGTCTATTACGGACGCATGTCTTGGGTGGCCGAAGACCGAAAAGCTTATCATGGAAGTGGCTGAGTATTAAAGGCTTAAATATACTCATCAGCAAAATGAGTTAAAAGATAAGCAATTTTAGGCAAGAATGATAAAAAACAATCAATTATCATAGTATTAATTGTAAAAAATACAACAAAATTGTTTACAAATTGTGAATTTTGTTGTATATTTATATGAAGGAATTAAAAACTTTATTTCTATTTTTAAGAGGTTGCTATGAAAAAGAAGAAGTCTAACAGCGCAAGAAACAAAAAAATCATCATTGCAGTAGCCGTTATAGTTGTCATCATAGCTATACTTGTGCTTCTGTCACTGAGACCTGTTAAGAATTATTCCGATAAGTATGCCGGAGTAAATCTTGATCAGGACGTAGTAGGTGTAGAAAGGACCGGAACGTATAAGTTATACGTGATGGATCATCAGGGTGCAGCTAAGCCTTCTAAAGCTGTAGATGTTAACCTTGCAGGTGGTGTAAATGCCGGTACAGGTACTTTTACCACTTACACAGGAGAAAAGGCAGAGCAGGGTTGCGTGCTTACCGATATCAACTCCTTTGTTACATGGCCGGTTAATGTTCCCGAAGCAGGCTTCTATAATATTTATATTGAATACCTTGTGCCCGAGTCACACGGTGTTCCTGCTGAGCGTTCACTGCTTATCAATGATGAGCAGCCTTTCCTTGACGCAAAGAACCTTTCATTCTCAAGAATCTGGAAGGATGCAAGCGCTCCCAAGATTGATAACCAGGGCAATGAAATAAGACCCAGCCAGATAGAAGAGCTTGATTGGCAGGCAACATATCTTCAGGATGACAGAGGATATATTGCCGAGCCTTACATGTTCTATTTTAAGGCAGGAGCAAACACCATCACCTTAGGTGGCGAGAATGAGCCTCTTGTTATCAGGAAGATCAGTCTTACTCCTGTTACCGAACTTCCTTCTTACGATCAGTATTATAGCAATGTATATAATGCACATAATCCCAACAGCACCTCTGACGTAGCAAAGAATTTCATCGACAAGGTTCAGGGCGAGAATTCTACTACACGTTCAGAGTCTTCACTCTATGCAAAATATGACAGATCATCACCCAGTACACAGCCTTCAAGCGTAACCAACACCGTACTTAACTACACCGGTGGTGAGGCTTGGAACATTAACGGTCAGTGGATTGAGTGGATATTTAATGTTCCCGAGGATGGTTTCTATAACATCACTATCAAGGGCCGTCAGAATTATTCAAGAGGTAACGTATCAACTCGTAAAGTTTACATCGACGGCGTTGTTCCTTTCAAAGAGTTAGAGCAGGTTTCTTTCTCATACGACAACAACTGGGAGCTTAAGACTCTCGGCAAGGACGATGAGAATCCTTACTACTTCTGGTTAGAGAAGGGCGATCATAAGCTCAGACTTGAAGCTACCATGGGTGACCTTGGTGACATCTTACAGCAGATCGAGGACTCTACATTCAGACTTAACCAGATGTACAGAAAGATACTGGTTTACACCGGTGTTGCACCTGACATCTACCGTGACTACCACATCGATAAGGTTTATCCCGAAGTTGTTGAGGCTATGGACCTTGAGATGAAGCGTCTGTACAAGATAGTTGATGACTATGTTGAGTACAGCGGTCAGAAAGCAGAGAATATCGCTCCTGCACAGACACTTGCACAGCAGCTGGAGCGTTTCGTAGAGAAGCCCGATAAGATCACTGTTGAGTTCTCTACATTCAAGGATAACATTACAGCACTTGGTACTTCTACCTTGAACCTTACCACAACAAGACTTGATGTTGACTACATCGTTATCAACGGTATCAACACTGAGCCCGAGAGTGACGGCGAGAACATCTTCTCAAAGTTATGGCATGAGATTAAGTCATTCGTTGCATCATTCTTCGTAGATTACAACTCAGTAGGTGATGTTTACGAGGGCGATGTACTTAAGGTTTGGGTTACTACAGGTCGTGATCAGGGTACTATCCTTAAGTCAATGATCGATGATGACTTTACACCTAACACAGGTATTCCTGTAAACGTAGAGATCGTTATGGCAGGTTCACTGCTTAATGCAGTTATGGCAAACCGTGGTCCTGACGTTGTTCTTACAGTTGGTTCCGATCAGCCTGTTAACTACGCACTACGTGGCGCAGCAGAAGATATTACACAGTTCTCTGACTGGCAGGAAGTGCTTGCACCTGAAAACTTCACTGCAAGTTCATACTTCCAGTATCAGTTGACAGATGAGAACGGACATGTTGGTATCTATGGTCTTCCCGAGACACAGACATTCAACGTTATGTTCTATCGTAAAGACGTTTTACAGGAACTTGGTTTTGTTTACACAGCAGATGACCCTGAGACACAGGATCCTACATCAGGTATCAAGGTAGGAGATCCTAAGCCTCCTAAGACATGGCAGGAGCTCATCGAGATGCTTCCTACTATCCAGGGTAACAACCTTTCAGTTGGTATTCCTTCTGCAGCAGGTTCAAGTTCGACAGGTACAGCTTCAACAGCTATCATGTCAACATATCCTGACCTTTCATTATACTTCACGCTGCTTTATCAGCACGGCGGTACAATGTATAACGAAAAGGGTACAAAGACAACAGTTAATGACGAAGCAGGTATGGCAGCATTCGATCAGTATGTAAGATTCTTCAATGATTACGGTCTTCCTACTATCTACGATGCAACCACACGTTTCCGTCAGGGCGAAATGCCTATCATCGTTTCACCTTACTCACTGTATAACACATTGATGGTATCAGCACCCGAAATTCGTGGTCTCTGGGACTTCACAGTTATACCCGGTACTATCAGAGAAGATGAAAACGGCAACGAAATTCTTGATTACAATGCTCATATAGCAGGAGCTGCTACCATGATGATCTCCACCGATGATGAAAACATCAAGAAGAACGGTTGGGAGTTCATGAAGTGGTGGGTAAGCGAAGAAACTCAGACCAGATTCGGCCGTGAGATCGAAGCATTACTCGGAGCTTCAGCCAGATATGCTACAGCAAACAGAAAGGCATTCAAGAACCTTTCATGGAGTGCAGAAAACGTTAAGGTACTTGATGATCAGTGGCAGCATACAGTTGGTATAGCCGAAGTACCCGGCGGATACTTCACAGGACGTCATATATCAAATGCTATCCGTAAGGTCATCAACGACAGAGATGATACACGAGAAACAATCATTGACTACTCACGTCTGATAGACGACGAGATTGTCAAGAAACGTCGAGAGTTCGGTCTCCCGATGTATGAAGACGAAGAATAAGTAGAAAAGACAAAGTCAATAAATTAAAGGGAGAGTTTTATGGGCGAGTATCTGAAAAAGTATTTCACGTTGAGAAAACACAACGTGAGCACTGCATGGAAAAAAGCGAAGCTGGCTAAGAACTGCTATTTATTCCTGCTTCCGTATGCTGTGATCTTCTGTATGTTCTACGTTTACCCCGTAGTAGCATCAATCTATTACAGCTTTACCTATTACAACATCCTTGAATCCCCCAGATTCTTAGGATTCGCAAACTACATCAGCCTTATTCTTGAAGACGATATTTTCCTTATCGGTCTTAAGAACACACTGATGATAGCTATCATCACCGGACCTTTGGGTTACTTGTTATCATTCCTTTTCGCATGGCTCATTAACGAACTTCCCAGAGCCGTACGAAGCGTAGCAGTTATCGTATTCTACGCACCTTCGATAGCAGGTACCTGTTACACCATCTTCTCTGTATTCTTCAGAGGCGATGCTTACGGTTATGTAAATTCAATCCTTATGGATATGGGTATCATTGATACACCTATCCTTTGGTTCATAAATCCTGCATACATGCTTCCTATATGTATGGGCGTTATCCTCTGGATGAGTCTAGGTACCGGATTCCTTTCATTCGTTGCCGGCCTTCAGGGTGTTGACAGATCCTTATTCGAAGCAGGTATGGTGGATGGTGTTAAGAACAGATGGCAGGAGCTTTGGTTCATCACCTTACCTTCTATGAAGCCTATGCTTATATTCGGTGCGGTTATGGCCATTACCCAAAGTTTCTCAGTTCATGATGTTACCGCAGCACTTTGCGGATTCCCCAGTACAGACTACGCAGCACATACCATCGTTTCCTGTCTGATGGACTTCGGTTTCACCCGATTCGAAATGGGTTATGCATGTGCTATCGCAACCGTATTATTCTTGTTAATGATCGTTTCTAACAAGGCAATTCAAAGTCTATTAAGGAGAGTAGGAACCTGATATGAGTAAAAAAGCAAAAGCTAAAGCAGCAGCAAATTATTACAAGCCTTATCATAAACCGCTTATTAGACGTAGAAAGCCTAACAGATCAGTAGGCGGTGATGTAGGTCTTTACATTTTCCTGGCACTTATGGCTATCGTTATGGTATTCCCGCTGGTATACGCCATTGCCAATGCGTTGAAGCCCTTGGATGAGCTGTTCAGGTTCCCTCCGAAAATCTTCGCTCAGAACCCGACACTCGATAACTTCTCCGATCTGTTCGTAACACTCGGAAAGTCATGGGTTACATTTACAAGATACTTGTTTAACACTGTATTCATCACCTTCGTAGGAACTGCAGGCCATCTGCTTATCGCATCAATGGGTGCGTTTGTTCTTGCAAAGTATGATTTCCCCGGTAACAAGTTATTCTTCAAGATAGTTACCGTAGCTATTATGTTCGTACCTGCAGTTACACAAGTTCCTAACTACATCTTACTTAGTAAGTTAGGTTGGATTGATACATATTTCTCAATCATAATACCTGCATTTGCATCTCCTATGGGTATGTTCCTTATGAAGCAGTTCATGGAAGGACTTCCTACAGCACTTGTTGAGGCAGCTAAGATCGACGGTGCTTCAGAGTGGAGAGTGTTCACAAACATTGTTATGCCTAACGTAAAGCCCGCTTGGATGACACTGATCATCTTCTCTGTACAGGGTCTTTGGAATAACAACGGTGGTATGTACATCTTCTCAGAGCAGAAGAAGACACTTCCTTACGCAATGGGTCAGATCCAGGGCGGCGGTATCGCCAGAACCGGACAGGGCGCTGCAGTTACAGTAGTACTTATGATAGTTCCTATCGCAATATTTATTTTCTCAGAGAGCCAGATCCTTGAGACCATGGCTAGCTCAGGTATGAAGGATTGATACAGGAGGCATATTATGAAAAAGATTGGTATTAAGATCACTGCTCTTGCGATATGCTTACTGTTCGCGCTGAGCATACCTATGGGTGTGGTTAATGCAAAAGCAGAATCCAGCTACACCTACAACTACGATTACTGGGGTGAGTTCACAGATTCACCCGACGCATACACACCTGCATTGTGTGTTACATCAAGCGAGATCCTTGATGAGAACGGTGAGGTTGGTCTTGACAAGGTTATGAGATCACCTGATGGTCTTACCTGTTGGAATGACATGATCTATGTATGTGACTCAGGTAACAACAGAATCCTTGAGATGAAGCTTGTTGAAGGACCTAAGTTACAGCTTGTACGAGTTATTGAAGAGTTTAAAGGAAACACAGAGCCTTTAACATTCAAAAATCCTACTGATGTGCAGATATCCGAAGAAGGTTTCTTCTATATCGCAGATAAAGATAACGGACGTATCTTAAAGCTTGATCCGGATCTGAATTATGTATGTCAGTTCCTTAAGCCCAATGATGCTTCTCTTGATAAAGATCTTGAGTTTAAGCCTTCAAAGATAGCAATCGATACCGCAGACCGTGTTTACTGTGTAGCCAGCGGTATCAACAAGGGCTTGGTTAAGTATGAAGCCGATACAACATTCTCAGGCTTTATCGGAGCTACACCTGCTACTTACAATTTCTGGGATTGGTTCTGGAAGCATTTCGCTACAGAAGCACAGAAAGAGAAGATGCTTAACTTCGTTCCTACCGAATATGATAACCTTTACATGGATAAGGAAGGTTTCATCTACGTAGTAACCGGTAAGCCTTCAGAGGAAGATATTGACTCCGGCGCAGCTGATGTTGTACGTAAGCTTAACCTTTTAGGAAACGATATTCTTGTAAGAAACGGTAACTGGGGTATCATCGGTGACCTTTACATGGGTACCGGCGGTAATATCTCCGGACCTTCAAGATTTACAGATATCACCTGCCTTGACAATGACATCTACATCTGCCTTGACAAGACACGTGGCCGTCTCTTCGGCTATGATGATCAGGGACGTTGCGTATTCATCTTCGGCGGTACCGGTAACATGGACGGTTACTTCAAGAAGGTAGCTGCAATCGACCATCTTGGAAACAACCTTATAGTACTTGACAGCAGTGACTGTGCAATCACAGTATTCATGCCTACCGAGCAGGGTAAACTCATTTACCAGGCTATAGATCAGTTCGATCAGGGCTTATATGATGATGCTGAAGTTACATG
>JAEEVK010000020.1 GCA_016287095.1 Lachnospiraceae bacterium | reverse complement strand
GTACTTACCAGCATGACTCCCGACGAAGTTATCCAGGTTATCCTTGATTCAGGTCTTCGCGGACGTGGTGGTGCAGGCTTCCCTACAGGAAGAAAGTGGCAGCTGGCTAAGAACCTTGTTCAGGACGGCGGACAGAAGTATGTTTGCTGTAACGCAGACGAGGGTGACCCCGGTGCATTCATGGATCGTTCCGTTCTTGAAGGCGATCCTCATGCAGTACTTGAGGCTATGGCTATCGCAGGCTACGCTATCGGTGCTTCACAGGGTTACATCTACGTTCGTGCAGAGTACCCCATCGCTGTTCAGCGTCTGAACATCGCTATCGGACAGGCAAGAGAGTACGGCTTACTCGGAAAAGACATTTTCGGAACAGGCTTTGATTTTGATATAGAGTTAAGACTTGGTGCAGGCGCATTCGTATGTGGTGAAGAGACCGCCCTTATGACATCTATCGAGGGTAATCGTGGTGAGCCTCGTCCCCGTCCTCCTTTCCCTGCAGTAAAGGGTCTGTTTGAGAGACCTACCATACTTAACAACGTAGAGACCTATGCTAACGTTGCACAGATCATCCTTAACGGTGCTGAGTGGTTTGCATCCATGGGTACCGAGAAGAGCAAGGGTACCAAGGTATTCGCTCTCGGTGGAAAGATCAAGAACACAGGTCTTGTAGAAGTTCCTATGGGAACCACCCTTCGTGAGATCGTAGAAGAGATCGGCGGCGGCATCCCTAACGGCAAGAAGTTTAAGGCTGCTCAGACAGGCGGACCTTCAGGCGGATGTATCCCTGCAGAACATCTTGATGTTCCGATCGATTATGACAACCTTATTGCTATCGGTTCAATGATGGGTTCAGGCGGACTTATCGTTATGGACGAAGATAACTGTATGGTTGATATCGCTAAGTTCTTCCTTGAGTTCACCGTTGATGAGTCCTGCGGTAAGTGTACACCTTGCCGTATCGGTACAAAGCGTCTGTATGAGATGCTTGACAAGATCACAAGCGGAAAGGGAACTCTTGAAGATCTTGACAAGATGGAAGAGCTCTGCTACTACATCAAGGATAACGCACTCTGCGGCCTTGGTCAGACAGCTCCCAACCCTGTTCTTTCAACACTTCGTTACTTTAAGGACGAGTACATTGCTCACGTTGTTGATAAGAAGTGTCCTGCAGGCGTATGTAAGAACCTGCTTACCTTCACCATCGACAAGGAGAAGTGTATCGGATGTGGCATGTGTGCTAAGCAGTGTCCCGGAAATGCTATTTCCAAGACAGACTATATCGCACCCGGAAAGAAACTGCCCGCTATGGCAATCGATCCCGCTAAGTGCGTAAAGTGCGGCGCATGTATGGCTACATGTAAGTTCAAGGCTATTTCAAAGAAGTGATCAGGAGGACAGAATAATGGCAGATATTAATTTAAAGATAAATGGCATGGATTGCAAGGCACCTGCCGGTTCAACCATCCTCCAGGCTGCAAAGTACAACGGAATTGAAATCCCTACACTTTGCTACTTAAAGGATATCAATGAGATCGGTGCTTGCCGTATCTGTGTTGTAGAAGTTAAGGGTGCTAGATCACTCGTTGCTTCATGTGTATACCCTATCAATGAGGGTATGGAAGTTTGGACTAACACTCCCAAGGTTCTTAAGTCACGTAAAAAGACATTACAGCTCATCCTTTCAGATCATAACAAGAGCTGTCTTTCATGCGTACGTTCAGGCAGCTGTGAGCTTCAGAAGCTCTGCAAGCAGTATGGTGTTGAGGACGAGAACCTTTACGCAGGTGTTATGAATGAGTCAGAGATCGATGGCTCAGCAGCTCATATGTTCCGTGATAATAGCAAGTGTATCCTTTGCCGTCGCTGCGTTGCAGCATGCGAGAAGACTCAGGGCGTTGCTGTTATCGGTGCAAATGAGAGAGGATTTAAGACAAATATCGGTTCTGCATTTGAGGTTGGTCTTGCAGAGACTTCATGTGTATGCTGTGGACAGTGTATCGCTGTTTGTCCTACAGGTGCTCTTCATGAGAAGGATTTCACAGATGACCTTATTGCAGCTCTTAACGATCCCGAGAAGCATGTATTCGTACAGACCGCTCCTGCAGTTCGTGCAGGTCTTGGCGAGATGTTCGGATATCCTATCGGAACTAATGTAGAAGGCAAGATGGCTGCTGCTCTTCGTCGTATGGGCTTTGAGAAGGTATTTGAT
The DNA here is from genome assembly GCA_016287095.1 of Lachnospiraceae bacterium. Classification (GTDB taxonomy): domain Bacteria; phylum Bacillota; class Clostridia; order Lachnospirales; family Lachnospiraceae; genus RUG11977. The sequence goes on along the minus strand of JAEEVK010000020.1, from coordinate 36,373 downwards.
ACCAATTTCTCAGCAGACCTTACAATTATGGAAGAGGGTACAGAGTTTATCCAGAGAGTACAGAACGGCGGCGTTCTTCCTATGATCACCTCATGTTCACCCGGATGGATCAAGTTCTGTGAGCACTACTATCCTGACATGATCCCTAACCTTAGTACTTGTAAGTCTCCTCAGCAGATGTTTGGTGCTACACTTAAGACATACTACGCTGAGAAGTTTGGAATCGATCCTAAGAGCATAGTTTCAGTCAGCGTTATGCCTTGTACAGCTAAGAAGTTTGAGATCGGCCGTCCCGATCAGAGTGCTGCAGGTGTTCCTGATGTTGATATTTCTATCACAACAAGAGAGCTCGGCAGAATGATCCAGAAGTACGGTCTTGATTTCTGCAACCTTCCTGATGAGGGATTTGATGATCCGTTAGGAGAGGGTTCAGGTGCAGCTGTTATCTTCGGTGCTACCGGCGGTGTTATGGAAGCAGCTCTTCGTACCGTTGTTTGGAAGCTTACCGGTGAGAAGAATGATTCTCCTGTTGTATTCAACGAGGTTCGTGGCGTTGAGGGTATCAAGGAAGCTACCTACAAGGTTGGCGATCTTGATGTTAAGATTGCAGTTGCTTCAGGTCTTGCTAATGCAAGAAAGCTCCTTGATATGGTTAAGTCAGGTGAGAAGCAGTATCACTTCATCGAGATCATGGCTTGTCCCGGTGGCTGTGTAAACGGTGGCGGACAGCCTCTTGTTCCCGCATCTATCAGGAACTTTGAGGATATCCGTGCTCTTCGTGCTAAGGCTCTTTACAGCATTGATGAAGCTAATACCATTCGTTTCTCACATGAGAATGAGTCAATCAAGAAGGTTTATGCTGAGTTCTTCGGTGAGCCCGGCAGCCATAAGGCACATGAGATCCTTCATACTTCTTATGTTCCGAGAGTTATCAATGAATAAAGTTTTTTGAGTTTGTGTGCTCCTCGCCTGTTTGGGTGGGGAGTTTTTTTATTTTAATTTGATATGTAAGAAAAACCGATAATAAAAATTCTTGAATATCTTTTTGAAGTTTGATAAAATAAAATAAAGAAAGAAAAAAGGAGACTACAATGCCATTAACAGTAGAAGGTTATCCCTACAAGTACGAGGTGCATATGCATACGGCTGAGAGCAGTGCGTGCGGCAAGACTCATGCGGTTGATTATATCGCAGAGTTCAAGGCACAGGGGTATGACGGAATAATTATTACGGATCATTTTTACCATGGAAATACTGCGATAGACAGGAGCCTGCCTTGGGAAGACTTTGTTGAAGAGTTCTGTAAGGGCTACGAACTGGCTAAGGCTGAGGGAGATAAGCAGGGGCTTAAAGTTTTTTTTGGTTGGGAGGCAAACAGACTGGTTGACGAGTATCTGATATACGGCTTGGATAAAGCTTGGCTGAAGGCTCATCCGGAGGTCAGGGACTGCCCACATGACGAGTTGTTTAAGATTGTAGATGAAGCAGGTGGCTTGGTGGTAGGAGCTCACCCCTTTAGGGAGCGCCAATACATCATTAAGGTTAACTTACATCCCCTTCAGTGCCACGCTATGGAGGCTTGCAATTTCGGAAACCCGCCGTATCAGGATGCTTTTGCTTATAATTTCCTTAAAGACAGGCACATCACCATGACCGCCGGCAGTGATATCCATGATGTAAAGAATGTTGCACTTACCCCGATGGGTATGTTCTTTAAGGAGCCGCTAAACGATATTTCCGACTATGTAAAGAGAGTAAAGGCAGGAGAGGGCTTTGTCGCACGCATCCCTGAAGACAGAAAGGTGATAACTCCTGAAATGCGGAATATGCTTCCTATTTTCCTGTATGACGAGAAAAATATCGGTCATCCTGTAGAACTGGAAGACTTGGGTCTGAAGTAGTATATAAGATATGACTAAGTATAGTCTGGGCCCAAATGCTGGTTTACTGGCTAATGTATATGATCATAAAGAAAGAACAGAAAGGAACTATAGATCATGAGCACACCTACACCTCATAATAATGCGAAATTAGGCGATATTGCAAAAACAGTCCTTATGCCCGGAGATCCTTTGAGGGCTAAATTCATTGCAGAGACTTATCTGGAAAATGCGGTTTGCTTCAATACCGTAAGAAATATGTTTGGATACACGGGTACTTATAACGGAAAGAAAATCTCCGTTATGGGTGGTGGTATGGGTATACCCTCAGTCGGTATCTATTCGTATGAACTCTTCAATTTCTATGATGTGGACAATATTATCCGTATAGGATCGATGGGTGCTTATGCTGATTCTATAAAGCTTGGAGATCTTGTTATAGCTTTGGGAGCATGTACCGATTCCAACTTTGTGAGCCAGTATAATCTTCCGGGGCACTATGCTCCGATCTGTGATTACGGACTTCTTAAAAAAGCAGTGGATACTGCTGACAGGCTGGGCGTAAAGACAGTTGTCGGAAATGTACTTTCAACCGATGTTTTCTATCCAGATGATCCTGATTTTAATGCTAAGTGGCTGAAGATGGGAGTACTTGGCGTAGAGATGGAAGCAGCCTGCTACTATATGAATGCTGCCAGAGCCGGTAAGAAGGCTTTAGCATTGCTTACGGTATCGGATCATATCTTTAGGGATGAGCACCTGAGTGCAGAAGAGCGTCAGACCGGCTTCCACGATATGATGAGGGTGGCTCTGGAGGCATTTGCATAAAATCCGTGGTATACGGACAGATGTATTATTTTGTAATTTCTGGAAAAACATATTGACATTATGTTTTTAATGTGTTAGGATACACAACAGAAACTGAAGCAAAGCAGAGGTTTCTAATTATTTGGTAGAGGTGCATCGATTATCAGTAGCTCTTCGGACATGTCAGGCATGGATGATGATGAGTGAAAGGATGAGATGCCGAAATCAGGGTCCTTACTGAGGGATCAGGGTTGGTTTAGAGGTTAAGAGCCTCTCGACTGTCATCAATACTTGATGGAGCGCTACCTAAAGTAACAATTAGATTGTACTTTAGCGTCGATGTCCATCGGCGCTTTTATTTTTGTAAAAGCGCAGGCATCTGAAATATGTGTAGATCAGCGACGGGGCAGGCACGTTTCTGACAGCATCACGATCCATAGGGAAAGTGATAAAAAATCCATGCTTGCAGAAAGGACATTAAAATGAGTAAGAAATTGATTTTTACAGGTGCGGCTATCGCCATTGTTACACCCATGAATGAGGACAAGAGTGTTAATTACGAGGAGTTCAAGAAGCTGATTGATTTCCAGATCGAAAACGGGACTGATGCAATCGTAGTATGCGGTACTACAGGTGAGGCTTCCACACTTACACATGAGGAGCATCTTGAGTGCATCAAGTTCGTAGCAGAGTATGTAAACAAGAGAGTGCCCGTTATTGCAGGTACAGGCTCTAACTGCACTGAAACTGCCATCTATCTGTCTAAGGAGGCTGAGGCTGCAGGTGCTGACGCATTGCTCCTTGTTTCTCCTTACTATAATAAAGCTACTCAGAAGGGCCTTATCGAGCACTTTGGCAGGACCGCAGAGGCTGTCAATATCCCGATCATCCTTTACAATATCCCCGGCAGAACCGGAGTAAATATCCTGCCTGAGACTGTTAAGACTTTGGCTGAGAAGTATGAGAACATCGTGGCTGTTAAGGATGCTACCGGAAATATCGGCTGGACTGCTAAGGTTGCTCAGCTTTGCGGTGACAATATTGCTATTTATTCAGGTGATGATAACTGTATCTGCCCCGTGCTTTCACTTGGCGGAAAGGGTGTTATCTCAGTGCTTTCACATGTAGCTCCCAGGGATACACATCTTATTGTTGAAAAGTTCTTAAACGGTGATACAAAGGGTAGTCTTGAGCTCCAGTTAAAGTACCTGCCCATGGTTGACCAGCTGTTCTGCGAGGTTAACCCCATCCCTGTTAAGACTGCCTGCAGATTCATGGGCTTTAAGACAGGTCCTCTTCGCGCTCCTCTTTGCGAGATGGAGCCAGCACATGCTGAGGCACTCAAAGCTGAGATGAAGAAACTGGGTATAATAGACTAAGAATTTACTGTCATTCTGAACCCAAGTCAACGCATCTTTGTGGCATTGACATAAAGTGAAGAATCTTAAGATTATTAGATGATGCTCAGGATGACTTAGTGATACGAAAAAAAGAGGTACGGATATGGTTAAAGTTATATTTTGCGGATGTTTCGGACGCATGGGTAATGCGGTCCGTCAGATAATAAAAGATGAAGCAGATATGGAAATAGTTGCAGGTGTTGACATCATGGATGGCACTGCAGAGTTTCCTGTATATAAGGTAGTTACAGATGTTAAGGAAGAAGCAGATGTTATCATTGATTTCTCATCTCCCAAGGCTCTGGCATCTCTCTTGGACTATGCGACTTCCAAAAATGTCCCTGTAGTCCTTTGCACTACGGGCTTCTCAGAGGAGCAGTTGGCTGATATCAAGGCGGCTTCAGAAAAGGTGGCAATCCTTCGTTCAGCAAATATGTCGCTTGGAATCAATACTTTGGTTAAACTTTTACAGACTGCTACTGAGATACTGGCAAATAACGGATATGACATCGAGATCGTAGAGCGTCATCACAATCAGAAAAAGGATGCTCCTTCCGGTACAGCTCTTTTGCTTGCGGATGCGATCAATAAGACTGCAGATGGAAAGTATGATTATGTTTATGACCGTTCAGACAGGCGTGAAGTAAGACCCAAGAATGAGATTGGTATCTCAGCAGTACGCGGTGGCAGCATCGTAGGTGATCATGACGTGATCTTCGCAGGTCTTGATGAGGTTATCGAGATAAGCCACAGGGCATACTCAAGGAGCGTTTTCGCCAAGGGTGCGGTCAGTGCTGCTGCATATCTTGCAGGAAAGCCTGCCGGGATGTACGACATGGGCAATGTTATCGGGTGATGATGGACTAAGCATTGGTACTTGGCATAGATAAAACATAGTGTTAAGGTGATATTTTAAATTGGTGGCGGTGAGAGATCATCGCCATTTTGTGTCAGATTTGACATAGGAGGTCGGATGGATAAGGGATTGGTTATGTGTGTCAGCAACTCTTACACACAGAAATACTATTTGGATAAGAAGTTTGATAAGCTGCCTAAGGACGTAAAGGATGAGATAAAGATCATGTGCGTTCTCTATACCGAAGAAGTAGGCGGTATTTTTACTATGATGTTTGATGAGGATGGTGAGCTTCAGCTCATTTCTTCATGTGATGAGGGAGACCTGCTTTATGACGATATCGGCAGCGAGCTCCTGATAAAGAAAATGAGGTCAACCAAGCAGGAGCTGTTTGAGAGTTTGGAGAAGTTCTATGCTGCCTTTGTAGCTGGCAAATGATATTAGCGGAGACTTACTTAACGCATGTAAAAATCCACAAAATATTACGGAATTTCTACGAAAATGTTTATTAAAATTACGATTGACACTGGTCTGACGAGGTGGTAAAATTTATTCTGATTCAAAAGGTACTTTTATACGAGGATTGAATATATATGAGAAAGCAGAAAAGCAATAAAGGAAACCTGATACTTACAGGTATTCTGTCAATTATAGCGTTTGCCCTGGTTATCGTGCTGTGCATGCAGCATGGTCTGTTTGGTGGATCAGGGGATTCTGAACCGGTGTCAGCCAGCACCAATGAGGATAAGGAAAAAGAACCGGAAAATAAGGGTCAGGAGAATATCCAGACCGGAGACGGAGAGAATTTATCGGAGATTTCTTCGGAGTTTAAGTTTACCGATGGTTATACAATCAACGGTGTCGATGTTTCCGGAAAGACCTTGGCTGAGATAAAGGAATCGGTTTTAGAGGCTGAGAGTGCCAATCCCAAGGATTCGGTTAAGATCACATTCGTACTTGGGGAAGACAGGATTGAAGCCAATACCCAGGCACTGGAATTTATCACCGATATTGACAGCACTATCGAGGCAGCATACAAGGCCAGCAAGTCCGGTGATGGAAATAACAAGGAGTTCAAGTCTTCCTGGAGTGTTTCGCCTGATACAGTGGATGCGTTTGTACATGCTACACTTGATGAGTATGTAAAGGAGCCTGTTGAGGCGTATGCCAGCGGTTTCGATACCGAAAATCTTACATTTATCATCGAAGAGTCTGAAAACGGATTTAGTATTAATTTTGACAAGACTATAGCTGATGTTAAGACATCACTTAATCTTGGCGATTATGATACAGAGATCAGGGTTGAGTCAGAAGTAGTAACTCCCAAGAATACTGCGGAGTTTTTAAGAGGATATCTATGCAAGGTTTCTTCAACCACATCGACCACTACATCTTCCAGCAACAGAAACACTAACATCAGGCTGGTATGTGAGAAACTTGACGGACTTGTACTTCAGCCCGGCGAGCAATTTGACTTCAATAAGTACATCGGTGAGCGTACCGAGGCAGCAGGCTATAAAGAGGCCGGCGGTATCTTTAACGGAGCACTCCGTCAGGAGCTGGGCGGTGGCATCTGCCAGGCCAATGCGATGATTTATCATAGTGTCACTAAGGCTGACCTGCAGGTTGATACACGTACTCCTCATACATGGCCCAGTGACTATGTTGAGGTTGGTACCGATGCAACAGTTTCATGGGGTGGACCTGAGTTTAGATTTACAAACAGTTCTGAATATCCTATAGCATTACATGCATATTATGGAAATCAGAAGGTTACTGTAGAACTTTACGGACGTCCGTTACCCGATGGCATGACCATAAAGCTCAAGGGCGAAATCGTATCGAGGACTGAGGCTAAGGTAGAGTACAAGGCTGACTCTGATATGGCTCTCGGTGAAAAGGTTACCGAAAAGAGCGCTCATGATGCGATAAAGGCTAAGTCATATAAGATTTATTATGATGCCGATGGCAATGAGATAAAGAGGGAAGATTACAAAGACAGCTCTTACCCTATGATAAATAAGGTGGTTCGTGTAGGCGTACGTGCCGAGGACGGTACCATATTTAAGCTCAATAAGGAGACAGGTGAGACCATAGCTCCTGAGGGTTATGTACCTCCTACACCTACTCCGGATCCTGATGATCCTGAGAATATTGATGATCCGGATGACGAGCCTGAGCCCACCAAGAAGCCTAAAAAGCCCAAGAAGGGTGAAGATGAGGCAGATCCTACTTCTGAGCCCGGTGGTGAGGATGCCGGAAACAGCGGTGATACAAATGAGACCGACAACTCCGGAGATACAGGTACTTCAGAGAATACAGGCGAGACAGGGGATGATGAGGTTGTTGCAACACCTGTTGATGCACCTGAAACAGGATCTGAAGATGGAAACGATGATCCTGTACCTGCAGGGTAATATATCTGCTGGTTGTTGAATTATAAAAGCCATATTTCAAAATACAAAAATATAGAAAAACTCAAAAATCAGGAGCCTAAAATGAAGAAGATAGCAGTTGCCGGCACCGGTTATGTCGGATTGTCGTTGGCAGTATTACTTGCACAGCATAATGAAGTTAAGGCAGTGGATATAATCCCTGAAAAGGTGGAGAAGCTTAACAATTATATTTCTCCGATACAGGATGATTATATTGAAAAGTATCTGTCTGAGGCTAAGGCCGGTGAGAGAAAACTGAACCTGACTGCTACTACAGATGGTGAGAGCGCTTATCGTGAGGCTGATTTTATTATCATCGCCGCTCCTACAAATTATGATCCCCATAAGAATTTCTTTGACTGCTCAGCGGTTGAGTCCGTTATAGACCTTGTTATCAAGGCTACTGCAGACAGAGAAGTTAAGCCTACCATGATCATTAAATCAACCATACCTGTAGGCTACACAAAGTCTGTAAAGGAAAAGTTTGGTGTAAGCAATATCATGTTCAGCCCTGAATTTCTTCGTGAATCAAAGGCATTGTATGATAATCTCTATCCTTCAAGAATTATTGTCGGATGTGATAAGGCTACCGAGGAGGCAGCTGATACATTTGCTAAGTTACTCGTAGAGGGAGCCTTAAAGGAAAATATCGAGGTACTCAAGATGGGTACTACCGAGGCAGAGGCTGTTAAGCTTTTTGCAAACACCTACCTGGCACTGAGAGTTGCTTACTTTAATGAGCTTGATACTTATTCTGAGATAAAAGGCTTAAACACAGCTGAAATCATCAAGGGTGTCAGCCTTGATCCCAGAATCGGTGATTTTTATAACAATCCTTCCTTTGGATACGGCGGATACTGCCTGCCCAAGGATACAAAGCAGCTGCTGGCTAACTATGAGGATGTACCTCAGAACATGATGACTGCCATAGTAGAGGCAAACAGGACCAGAAAGGATTTTATCTCTGACAGAGTGCTTGAAAAGGCAGGGTATTATTCAGCATCGGGCCAGTATTCTAAGGAAAAAGAAAAGAAGGTCACGGTAGGTGTATACAGGCTTACCATGAAATCCAATTCCGATAATTTCCGCCAGTCATCCATCCAGGGTGTTATGAAGAGAATTAAAGCCAAGGGTGCGACCGTTATTATCTATGAACCTACACTGGAGGATGGTTCTACCTTCTTTGGCAGCGAAGTGGTAAATGATATTGAGAAATTTAAGTCCATGAGCGATGCCATCATAGCAAACCGTTATGATGCAGTGCTTGACGATGTTGAGGACAAGGTATATACAAGAGATCTGTTCCGCAGGGATTAAGATAATTTTAGATAGGAGTTCGGTATGACAAACTCTGACAGAAATGAATTAAGGCGCCGATTTGTGAAGGATAATTCTATTAGCAGACTGGCGCTTTGCTATGTTAACAGCTCAAGAGAAAAAGTAGTGGTTCAGAACGAGGTTTTTTTAAGTCTTCCTGAGGAGGACATGTTTAAATACCTTGATATAGCAAAGAAGTCCCTTTCGGGCAATATCGGTGACAATCTGCTGGAGCTTTCCTACACAGGTAAGCAGGAAGAAGAGGAAAACTACAGATTCCTCTTAGGGTTAAAGGAGAGCGGATTAAAAAACCAGGAGCTTATAGATATACTGTTTGATAAGATCATTGATTGCTATGTGTATGATGGGAACTATCTGATCACAGCAATTTACGATACCTATGATGTACCTGTAAAGACCACGGATAAACTGAAGCTTGACGAGTCTGAGGAGAGCTTTTCCTATATTATTGTGAGTATCTGTCCGGTAAACCAGACTAAGGCAGGTCTTGGGTATCTGCCTCTTGAAAACAGGATGGGTGCCCGTGAAAAGGATTGGGTGGCAGGAGCTCCCGAGGCAGCATTTATGTTTCCAAGTTTTTCGGACAGGTCAACCGATATCCATAATGTGGTATTTTACACAAAGGATACTGCTCAGCTTCATGAAGAAATAATAGATTCTGTGCTCGGATGTAGTACAAAGCGTACTGCGACACAGTGCCGTGAAGTACTAAAGGATGCCGTATCAAATGTAGTTGGTCCTGAAAACAAGGAAAAGGCAAGAAATACCTTGCTTGAGATACATGACAGCCTGAACTCCATACTGGAGGAGTATTCGGCAGAGGAGCCTGAGACTACAGAGAGGCCTTTGGACAGGATCATCCTTACTGCGGCCATCAAGGATGTTATCAAGGATGATGCCGAAGTCATGAAGATAGTAAATACCTGTGAGGAAGAGTTTGATAAGGATCAGCCGAGTGCCGAGTTGTTTGTTGATAAAAAGGCTTTAAAGAAGGCTGAGCCCGAGCGCAGGGAGAAGGAATTCATTAAAGAGATCGAAACTCTTAAGACGAAACTTAAAGATGCAGAAAATGGCAGGTTTGATGGTACATCTGCTGATGTAAGAGATACATATGGGGAAGATGCAAATCTTGCAGACGATGAAGCAGAGGATGTTCAGAGCATTAGCATCACACTTCCTTCTGACAGAGTTGATACTATAAGATATGAAGAAATAGATGGGAGCAGGTACATTCTGATACCTATCGATGATGGGGAAGAGCCGGTTATTAAGAGCCGGTGAGGGGTAAGCATATGCAGACAGATATCAGAGACTTATTTGAGAAAAATAAAAAACTGATCGGGGATGTGGACAGAGCGGTTTGTTTTTTCAGGACCGGAAAATATGATAAGGCCTTGGAAAATGTAGCTTCGACTGCTGATGAGATACATACCGTTACTGATGCTGTGATAAACGACAGGGAGTATTTTGATTCCATTGCTACCGACTTTATTGAAGAAATGCTGGAATCCTTACTCGGCGCCACTAAGGCAAAGGATTATACTTTGCTGGCCGACCTGTATGATATGCAGCTGGCATCATTTGTCTGCGGTGTCCAGGAGTATATCTTAAAAAGAGAACAATATCTGGTATTTGATCAGGAGCAGTATAAGGAAAATATAAATGCTTTAAAGTCTGTACTGCGTGAAATGATAGAGGAAAGGGAAGATCTGACCCCTGACGAACAGAGAAGATTCCGTGTTAATCTGAATGCAAAATTAGATGAAATGTTTGAACCGGAGGAACTTATAAAGAAAGGCTTCAATCTGGAATTTACATCAAGCGGTCTTATGACTATAGCTGCTCCGTTTAAGGATGGAAATATATATCTGCATTCAAATGGGAGAGTTGTGAGTGAGAGCCTGCAGCAGGTGCTTTCCTGGTATGATCCCATGGTAGATGAATATCTGGTTTTCGGATTCGGAATGGGGTATCATATTGAAGAGTTGAGGAGACTGGCTCCGGGCAAGAGGATCATAGTTTACGAGAACGATCTGGATGTATTGAGACTTTACTGTGCATTTGAAGGGGAAGCCGAACTTCTCTCAAAGGAAAACATTTTTATCGTATATGATAAAGATCTCTCGGTAATCGAAAGACGCCTTGCAGGGACGAGCGTGCAGGGAAATGGAAACTATATATTTGTGGATGAAAACGGAAGGATAGTTAAGGTATGCATCCATTATCCTTCGTACAGGAGAAGCACAGGATGCAGGGCACTTGATGCGGCACTGCCGTGGAAGAGTGCTGTTGAAAGTATTTGAGGTGACATAATTATAGGAGGGTGTGGCAATGGATGATGAATATTCAGTAGTTTTAAGTAAGCTTGTCGAAAAGATGAAGCTGGAGAATTGTACTCCTGAGATAGATACGAGCAAGATTTTTATACATAAGCCGGATATTAACCGTCCTGCGCTTCAGCTTGCTGGTTTCATGGAGGATTTCGATAATGAAAGAATCCAGATTATCGGAAACGTTGAGCATTCCTACATCTTAAAACAGGATAACAGGGTTGAGATATATGACAGATTCCTTTCGAGCGGTATCCCCTGTGTTATATTCTGTAACGGTTTTGAACTGGAGGATACCCTGATAGAGTCCGCTGTAAAGTACCAGGTGCCATTACTTAGGACCGGTAAGACCACTTCGTCCCTCATGGCTGAGGTTATCAGATGGCTGAATGTGGAACTGGCTCCTACGATGACCATACACGGCGTACTTGTAGATGTTTACGGCGAGGGTATACTGATCACCGGTGAGAGTGGTATAGGTAAATCCGAGGCAGCTCTGGAGCTGATAAAGAGAGGTCATCGTCTGATAAGTGATGATGTGGTAGAGATAAAGAAGGTTAGTGACGACACTCTGGTAGGTACTTCACCTGAGATGACCAGGCACTTTATCGAGCTGCGAGGCATCGGTATCATCGATGTAAAAACCTTGTTCGGTGTTGAAAGTGTTAAGAATACAGGTACTATAGACCTTGTCATCAACCTGGAGGACTGGGACAGGGAAAAGGAATACGACAGAATGGGCCTTGAGGAACATTATGTAAACTACCTGGGGAACAATGTTGTATGTCACAATATCCCGATAAGACCCGGCCGTAACCTGGCTATCATATGTGAGGCAGCAGCCGTTAACTGCAGACAGAAGAAGATGGGATACAATGCAGCTCAGACTCTTTATGAGAGAGCTATCGCAAATATTAACGGAATCAAACCTACCATGTAATTTAAAAATAGAGAGGTATATACTATGAAATATTGCTTTGGAGTGGATATAGGCGGAACAACTATAAAGATGGGACTTTTTACTGCTGAGGGTGAACTTCTCGATAAGTGGGAGATTACTACCAGACGTGAAAACGGCGGTGAAAAGGTACCTCAGGATATAGCAGATGCTATAGCTAAAAAGTGTGTCGACAAAAACATCGAAAAGAGTGATATCACCGGTGTGGGTATCGGTGTACCCGGACCTGTCAGAAATGACGGTACCGTTATGAAATGCGCCAATCTTGGCTGGGGTATATTTAATGTTAATGAAAAAATGTCAGAGCTTACAGGTTTAAAGTGTCAGGCTTTAAATGATGCAAATGCCGCAGCACTCGGAGAGCTTTGGAGAGGCAGCGGAAAGGGTTTTAAAAACCTCGTCTTCATCACCTTAGGTACAGGTGTTGGCGGAGGTATAGTTATAGACGGAAAGATCATAGCAGGTATACACGGAGGCGGAGGAGAGATAGGCCATATCGTGGTTAACCCTAAGGAAGATGCTGTATGTGGCTGTGGCGGACACGGACATCTTGAGCAGTATGCTTCTGCTACCGGTATCGTACGTCTGGCAAAGAAGGGCCTGCAGGACAAGTCTGTAAATACAGTTCTTCGTGAAAAAGAGGCTGAACTGACCTGTAAGGATATATTTGATGCGGCAAAATCAGGTGATGCTTTTGCAAACGGTTTGGTAGATGAGATGTGCAGCTACCTGGCACTTGCTCTTTCGGGAGTGGCAGCCACATGTGACCCCGAGGCTTATGTTATCGGCGGAGGCGTGTCAAAGGCCGGCGAGATCATCACGGATACCGTAAAGAAGCATTTCTATTCCAACAATATGAATGTACTGACACAGTCTGAGTTTAGACTGGCAAGCCTTGGAAACGATGCCGGCATCTATGGTGCTGCTTATATGACCATCTAGTGTGGAGGCAAAATTGGATAACAATATTATAGAAAAAATAAAGAAAACAGTATCTTATTCCAGAGTATTTGAAAATGTTGCTCTTTCTGAGTATACATCGTTTAAAACCGGCGGACCGGCTGATATAGTTGTGCGTCCTAAGGATGCTCAGGAAGTAAAGAAAATAGTGGCACTGGCGAGAGACGAAAAGGTACCTTATTATATACTAGGAAACGGTACAAATATGCTGATCTCCGATGATGGATTCAGAGGCATCATTATCTCCTTAAAGGAGATGGATAACAGTATACAGGTTACTCCTCTAAGCGACGGCGAATCCTATTCTGTTTTGACCAGCGCAGGATGTACTTTGGCCAGACTTTCCAATGAGGCAGCTTCAAAGGGGCTGGCAGGTCTGGAATTTGCCGCAGGTATACCGGGCAGTGTAGGCGGTGCTGTGGTAATGAATGCGGGTGCTTACGGCGGAGAGATAAAGGATGTTTTTGAGTGGGCCGACGTACTGGATGAAAACGGTGACATAATAAGACTCAAAAATGATGAGCTTAAATTTGGCTACAGGAGAAGCATAATTCAGGAAAAACAGTATATAGTGCTTGCAGTGTCCTTTATCCTGAAAAAAGGTGATGAAAAGACTATCAAGGCTGAGATCAGGGAACTTAATGAACGCCGCAGGGATAAGCAGCCGTTGGAGTATCCAAGTGCCGGCAGCACATTTAAACGTCCCGAGGGGCTGTTTGCCGGAAAGCTTATCGAAGATACCGGATTAAAGGGCTTTTCTGTCGGAGATGCTGCTGTTTCCGAGAAGCATTGCGGTTTCGTGATCAACAAGGGAAAGGCTACATCCGCGGATATTTATGAGCTTATATCTCAGGTTATAGAAAAGGTTTATGATAAAACAGGAGTTGTTCTTGAGCCGGAGATAAAGCTTTTGGGGTTTGACGAATGAATTTTACTACAAAGGTAAAAACAGAGCTCCTGGAAGACATCCCTTCTGCCAGGCATTGCAGGATAGCAGAACTGGGCGGAATAGTGAGGTCTCTGGGAAAGATCAGTGACGAAGATAATCATCTGGAGATATTTTCTGATAACAATCTGGTTATAAAAAAAGCTGAAAAATTATTAAAAAAAATATTTCCGGTTGACAATATTGCAAAGATAATTTACGATATAAAGCGTTCGGGGAAAGAATCGGGGAAAATAGTCTTTACCCCTGATCAGACTGAGGAGCTGCTTACAATCCTCAAAATGAATGCGAAATTAGTCGTAAAACCATTGCTTTACACCATGACCTGTTGCAAAAGGGCTTATTTGAGAGGTGTGTTTTTAAGCCTCGGTACCCTGACAGATCCGAACAAGGATTATCATTTTGAACTGTCCTGTCCGGATGAGATATTGGCCGGGGAGCTGCAGGAGATCATATCGGAGTTTGATGTGGAGTCTAAAGTGGTGAGGCGCAGGTATAAATTCGTTGTCTATATAAAGGACAGCGAAAAGATAAGTGAACTGCTGAGCCTGCTCGGGGCACAGGTTGCCATGATGGAGCTTGAGAATGTAAAAATCCTTAAGGAAGTCAGAAATCAGGTAAACCGTCAGGTCAACTGCGATTCAGCAAATATCAACAAGGCACTTACCGCATCTAGAAAGCAGCTTGAAGACATTAGTTTTTTACGAGAGAAGACGGGATTAGAGGGATTAAGCGAAGAACTTGTTGAAACAGCTCTTTTGAGGGAAAAGTATCCTGAAGCGACTTTGGCGGAGCTGGTTATGTATAATGGGGAAACTGTTGGAAAATCGGGGATCAATCACAGATTAAAGAAACTATCGGACATAGCGGAGAAGCTACGAAGAGGAGAGAAAAATGATTACTAAGAAAATGGCTATTGATATTACTGCCGATCTGGACAAGAGACCTATTGCTAAGCTGGTACAGGAAGCCAGCAGATTTAGCAGCTCAGTTTTCTTTGAATACAGAGATAAAAAGGTAAATGCAAAGAGCATCATGGGTATGATGACCTTTATAAGCATTATGAATAAGGCTACTGCAGCTAAGGAGAAAATCGACATCAAGATAAACGGAAATGACGAGGGAGAGGCTATGGATGCCATAGTTGCATTCTTCTCATGACAGTATTGCCTGTTTAGTGTAAGCCGGAAAATTTTTGGTGGCTTGCAGTTTGTTTATGTGAATAGAATAATATTTGATTTTTACAAATTTAGAAACCTTGAGGGGTTTCTTTTTTTGTTATTATGTGCTATAATGATATTTGGGCGATTGTGTCGATTAAAGGAATAATCCTTGGGTTGACTTCAAATATTGGAGGACAAAAATGACAAGAGAGCAGAGAAGAAAGCAGGTAAAGAGAAACAGAATATCTCTGGGCTTTATTATAGTAGAACTGATAATAGTATGTGTGCTGATACCTATAGCCATCAGCCGTTTCGGGAAAAAGGGCAGTACATCGGAGACAGGGGATGAGACTCCCACGATCATTTCCGCTGATGCAGGTACTGTAGTGGATCAAAAGGATCCTAAAGGCGTAAATGTAAATGAGTCTGCCGGCAGTTCGCAGGGAGATTCCGACAGTGCCTCGGTTGATAATCCGGGTAATACGGATGTAGGGACTGATGGAAATAAAGGCGGTACCGGAGATAATACAAGTGTAGGAACAGGTGACAATTCGGATAACCAGACGGGTACAGGAAATGATCCTAAGGGTACTGAGGGCACTGATAATCAGAGTACGGAGTCAGGTGATGCTGACAGCAATACTAAGGTTTTAAGCGGACCTCTGGGTACCATCATAGCTGAGGCAGATCTTAAGGCTCAGATGTATGACTATGATGCTGCCATAGAGCTGGTTAAGTCCAGTCCCGATTACGAGACAAGTATAGAGGCAAAGGCAGCGGTTGAGCGTTATGAGGCCGATAAGGCAAAGTGTGTTAAGTGGCCTGACAACACTCAGATCAGCCATATCTTTGTGCACAGCCTTATAGTTGATACTTCGAGAGCATTCGGACCTCAGTCTTCACAGCCCAAGGGCTATAACCAGTATATGACCACTGTCAGCGAGTTTAATAAGATGATAGAGTCCATGTACGAAAAAGGCTATGTTCTGGTTAGCATACATGATATCGCTAAGCGTGTGGTAGACGCTGACGGTACTGAAAAGCTTGTAGCACAGGATATCATGCTGCCTCCCGGAAAGGAGCCCTTCGTTCTTTCTCAGGATGATGTAAATTACTATGCATACATGGACAACGACGGATTTGCAGACAGACTGGTAATAGGTGAGGATGGCATCCCTACCTGTCAGTATACTGATATAGACGGAAATGTTTCATATGGTGAGTATGATGTGCTTCCCATAATAGACCGTTTCTTAAAGGAACATCCTGACTTTTCATACAGAGGAGCAAAGGGCATACTCGCAGTTACCGGTTATGAGGGTGCATTAGGCTATGATACCGGTCTTTCCATGAAGATATATGACGGCATGAGCGATGATGAAAAAATGAAGCTTATAAATGCCGAAAGACAAAAAGCAAAGGCTGTAGCCGATGCCATAAAGGCTGACGGCTGGGAGTTTGCAAGTCACAGCTACACACATTCAAACATGACCAATGCCACCCTAGAGAAGATGCAGTATGATTCAAAGCGCTGGCATGATGAAGTAGAGATAATACTCGGACCTACCGATATATATATTTACCCTTACGGTGCCGATATATGTGACTGGCACGGTTACAAGGGTGAAAAATTTGAACTTTTAAAGAGCTATGGTTTCTGGTATTTCTGTAACGTTGATGCATCAAGGTACTGGATACAGCTCAAGAGCGATTACTTCAGAATGGGCCGTATCAATACCGACGGTGAGAGGATGCATATAACACTCAAGAACAGGAGCGACCCGTCATTACCTGACAGACTGAGCTACTTCTTTAAGACTGAGGACGTATACGACAACACTCGTCCTGCATGGAATGATTGAGATAATTAAAGGAACGAACTATGGGATTTACACATTTACATGTACATACCGAATACAGCCTGCTTGACGGCTCAAGCAAGATAAAGGAGATCCTGGCCCGGGCAAAAGAACTCGGGCAGACTTCGCTTGCCATAACCGATCATGGTGTAATGTACGGTGTAATTGATTTTTATAAAGCAGCCAGAGAGATAGGAGTTAAGCCGATCATAGGCTGTGAAGTATATGTGGCTCCCAATTCCCGTTTTGATAAAGAAAACTCGGTATCTGATGAAAGGTACCGCCATCTGGTATTACTTGCTGAAAACAATACCGGATATTCCAACCTAATGAAGATAGTTTCCAAGGGCTTTATAGAAGGATTTTACTATAAGCCCCGTGTTGATATGGAGGTGCTCTCCGAGTATCATGAGGGTATCATAGCCCTGTCAGCATGTTTGGCCGGTGAAGTGCCGGGAGCATTGTTAAAGGATGATTACGAGGCTGCAAAGGCAGCGGTACAGCGTCACCTGGAGATATTTGGTGAGGGCAATTATTTCCTCGAACTTCAAGATCACGGTATCCCTGAACAAAAGAAAGCAAATGCGGGTATCCTCAGACTTTCACAGGAAACCGGTGTAAAGCTTGTCTGCACGAACGATGTACATTATACCTTTGCTGAAGATGCCGAGGCACATGATATCCTGCTTTGCATCCAGACACAGAGAAAAGTGCAGGATACTGACAGAATGCGCTATGAGGGCGGACAGTTTTATTTAAAGTCCGAGGCTGAAATGAGAGCACTGTTCCCTTATGCGCAGGAAGCAGTAGACAATACGGCCGAGATAGCCGAAAGATGTAATGTGGAAATTGAATTCGGTCATTATAAATTACCTAAGTTTGATGTGCCTGAGGGCTATACTGCAGAAACCTACCTCAGAGAGCTTTGTAATGAGGGCTTAAAGAGAAGATATACAGGTGTGTCGGAAGAGAAATTTAAAGAACTGCAGGAAAGACTTGACTATGAGCTTGATACCATCAAAAATATGGGCTTTGTCGACTATTTCCTTATAGTTTGGGATTTTATAAAATACGGAAGGGATCATGATATAGCTGTAGGACCCGGCAGAGGAAGTGCAGCCGGCTCCATAGTATCATATACTTTGGGTATTACCAATATCGATCCCATCAGATACAGCCTCCTTTTTGAGCGTTTTCTTAATCCCGAGCGTGTAACCATGCCCGATATAGACGTTGATTTCTGTTTCGAGAGACGCCAGGAGGTTATAGATTACGTAGTCAGAAAGTACGGAAAGGACAGAGTAGTCCAGATTGTTACTTTTGGTACCCTGCAGGCCAGAGGCGTGCTGCGCGATGTAGGACGTGCACTGGATCTGCCGTACTCGAAGGTTGACCAGATAGCAAAGATGGTACCCCAGGAGCTGGGGATGACTCTGGATAAGGCCTTTGAGGCCAATCCTGATTTTAAGGATGCATACAATTCCGATCCTGAGATAAAGAAACTTATCGATATGAGCAGGAGACTTGAGGGATTACCCAGGCACTGCTCGATGCATGCTGCAGGTGTGGTTATAGCAAATGCACCGGCAGACGATTATGTGCCTCTGTCCCGCTCGGCAGATGACAGCATTACCACCCAGTATACCATGACCACTCTTGAGGAGCTGGGACTCTTAAAGATGGATTTCCTGGGACTGAGGACACTCACTGTTATCCAGGCTGCGGTAAAATCAGTAAACGAAATGCTGCTTGAACAGTACAAGAACGAGCATGGTGGTAGTACAGAGGGGTTTGAACCTCTCAATATAGATACAATAGATTATAATGACAAAAAGGTCTTTGAACTGATAGCATCTGGAAAGACAGAGGGTATTTTCCAGCTTGAAAGTGCCGGAATGAAAAACTTCATGAAGGAGCTGAAGCCCACTTCAATGGAGGATATCATAGCGGGTATATCTCTGTACCGTCCCGGACCAATGGATTTTATCCCGAAGTATATAAAGGGAAAGCAGGAGCCCGAGTCCATAGTTTATGACTGTGAGCAGCTGCGTCCCATCCTGGAGCCCACATACGGATGTATTGTATACCAGGAACAGGTTATGCAGATAGTAAGAAATCTTGCCGGTTACAGCTTTGGCAGATCTGACCTTGTCAGACGTGCCATGTCGAAAAAGAAGCAGAGTGTTATGGAAAAGGAACGTGAGAGCTTTGTCCATGGCAATGAAAAAGAAAATGTTCCCGGATGCGCCTCACTCGGTATTGATGAGAAAATAGCCAACAAAATCTATGATGATATGATAGATTTTGCAAAATACGCATTTAATAAGAGTCATGCTGCGGCTTATGCTGTAGTGGCCTATCAGACAGCATTCCTGAAATGCTATTATCCGGTACATTTCATGGCTGCACTTATGACCAGCGTTATAGATAATGCGGGAAAGACTGCAGGATATATAAATATATGCAGGAAGATGGGTATAAATGTGTTGCCTCCGGATGTTAATGAAGGAGGATATTCATTTACTCCATCAGGAAATGCCATAAGGTATTCACTGTCTGCTATAAAGGGAGTGGGCAGGCCCGTAGTAGAGGCCATAGTTTCCGAAAGAAAGGAAAACGGGCCTTATACCAATTTCAAAAACTTTGTGAAGAGACTCTCTTCAAAGGAAACAAACAAGAGAGTTATAGAGAGCCTGATCAAGGCAGGAGCCTTTGACACTTTGCCAGGTAACAGGCATCAGTTACTGATAGCTTCACCGTCCATAGTCGAGAGTGTAACGGCTGAGAAAAAGAGCTCAATGACCGGACAGATGAGTCTTTTTGAACTCCTGGATCCTGATTTTGCAAAAAATGATGGAATGGAGCTCCCGAAGGTAGAGGATTACTCCAAGGAGGAGATACTGGCCTTTGAAAAGGAAGTACTTGGTATTTACGTTTCGGGACATCCTTTGGAGAATTATTCGTCCATCCTTGAGAAAAATACAACAGTTAACACCCTTGATTTTGCTAATGAGGACGGAGATGATCCTCAGATGCAGGGTGATATTAAAAACGGACAGTCGGGAGCCGGAGAGTCTAAGGTCCGTGACAATGAGGAATGTGTCATAGGCGGTATCGTGTCTGCAAGACAGGTAAAAACAACCCGTTCCAATACCATGATGGCATTCCTTACATTAGAGGATATGTACGGGACTGTTGAAGTACTGGTATTCCCTAAAGATTATACCAAATATAAAACCATATGTGATGTTGATGCAAGGCTGCTGATTAAGGGTAGGGTAACCGTTGAAGAAGAGCGCGGCGCTAAGCTCATCTGCCAGAAGATGGTATCTTTAGATGATATACCTAAGGAACTTTGGATTAAATTTTCTGATATTGAAGCCTTTAATGCAGGCGAGGAAAGCCTGAAGATCATAGCCAAGGAGTTTGACGGCACCGATACAGTAGTTGCCTACTGCGAAAAAGAAAAGCTTATTAAGAAATATCCGCAGTCCCTGGGTACGAGAATCTGTCCTGACTTGTTAGATAAGATGAGAGCGAAATTCACTGCTGAGAATGTGGCTGTGTCTGCAGCAAAGTATCAGTGGGGGCGGTAATATCTAGTGAGTCCGTCCGTACATCGGTATGGTATTAAACCCGGAATCGTTCGCAGGATATGCTATTCAGCCTTATCCGTATATCTGCTGCTCACTTTATGGTTTAATACCATATCCGATGTTTTGGACAGACAATTAAATAACATAAATATATTTGCAAAAATTTTAAAATAGGAGAGTGTATTGATGGCTACAAAAAAAGAAATAGGGGATAAGAAAAAAACAACTGCTAAATCTTCACAGAAGAAAGTTGAGAAAGTCAAGGTAGTTAGCGACAAGGCAGCAATGCCGACTGAGGATAAGAAAGAAAAGAAAAAGATCAAGACCATCGGTGTTCTTACCAGTGGTGGAGATGCGCCCGGTATGAATGCTGCTGTTCGTGCGGTGGTACGTACTGCTATTGCTAACGGCATAGCTGTAAAGGGTATTAAGCGTGGATTTTCCGGTCTGATAGATGAGGATATAGTGGATCTTAATTCCAGGAGTGTAGCCGATACCATACAAAAGGGCGGTACTTTCCTGTTTACTGCCAGATGTCCCGAAATGATCACAACCGAAGGCCAGGATCTGGCTGCAGCCAACTGTAGAAAGCATGGGATAGATGCTCTCGTGGTTATTGGAGGTGACGGTTCATATAAGGGATGCCTTACATTAAAGGAACGAGGGATAAATGTAATCGGGATCCCTGGAACCATAGATCTGGACATAGCCAGTACCGAGTACACAATCGGTTTTGATACTGCAGTAAATACCGCAATGAACGCGATAGACAAAATAAGGGATACCTCAACCTCTCAGGAGAGATGTTCCATCATCGAGGTAATGGGACGTCATGCAGGCTATATAGCACTTTGGTGCGGACTGGCAAACGGTGCTGAAGCAGTACTTACAACCGAGCTTTATAAGTATGAAGAACAGAAACTGATAAATGATATCCAGACAAAGCGCAAGAGCGGCAGAAAGCATTATATTATAATAAATGCCGAGGGTATAGGTGATTCCGAGGGTATGGCAAAGCGTATAGAGTATGCGACAGGTATGCCCACCACGGCTACAATACTTGGATACCTGCAGCGAGGCGGCAGCCCCACATGTAAGGACAGAGTGTATGGTTCGGCTTTCGGAGCAAAGGCTGTGGATATACTGCTTAAAGGCGGAGAAAACAGGGTAGTTGCATTTAAAAACGGTGCCTTTGTTGATTTTGATATGGAAGAAGCGCTTTCCATGAAGAAAACTCTCGATCCCTTCCTGGTAGATATGCTTGGAAAGCTGACCCGAAAGGGTGACAGCCGTCTCATGAAAAATGAGGGACTGCTCGCTGTGGACAATGAAGAAAACACAGGCAGGAAAACCACTATCGGAGTGCTTACCAGCGGTATGGATGCTCCCGGTATGAATGCTGCTATCCGTGCGGTAGTACGTTCGGCAATCGGCTACAACATGAAGGTATTCGGTTTCCGCAGGGGATATTCCGGTCTTATAGAAAAGGATTATCTCGAGATGACAAATAAGACAATGTCGGAGACTGTACAGCGCGGTGGTACACAGCTGCTCGCCTCAGATTGTCCGGAGTTTTTGACCGAAGAGGGTCAGAATAAGGCTATAGAGACCTTAAAGGAACTAAAGATAGATGCACTTGTTATCATAGGTGGAAACGGTACTATGAGAGGCGGTCTGGACCTGATAGCAAAGGGAATCAACGTTGTGGGCATCCCTGCGACCATCGATCTCGATGTAGCCTGCACAGAGTACACCATTGGATTTGATACGGCTATAAATACTGCCATGGAGTCCATTGATAAGATAAGAGATACCTCGGCATCGCATGAACGCTGCAGTGTTATCGAAGTAGCGGGAAAGAGAAGCGGTCACAACGCTCTCTGGTGTGGTATAGCTACAGGTGCTGAGGAGATCATAACCAATGAATACCATGATCAGAACCAGCAGAGGATGATCTCGGAGATCATAAATAAAAAGAAGCTTGGTAAGAGACTTCATTTAATAGTTAATTCAGAAAGCGTCGGTAAGTCGGCCTCCCTGGCTAAAAATATCGAATTTGCTACGGGTTTGGAAACCAGGGCCACAGTACTTGGTATCCTGCAGTGCGGCGGTACTCCTTCCTGTCAGGACCGTGTATTTGCCTCAGCTATGGGTGGTAAGGCCGTAGAGGTTATAAATGCCGGTAAGAAGAACAGGATAGTTGCTTACCAGAACGGTGAATTTACCGACTTTGATATGGAAAAGGCTATGCGTCTTCAGAAATTCCCGGATGCATATATGGCAGAAATGTCTAAGAAACTTTCAAGATAACAGGAGAAAAACAAATGAACATCAACGAACAACTCGCAAAAGAACTCGGAATCAAACTGGAACAGGTCGATGCAACAGTTAAGCTCATCGATGAAGGAAACACCATCCCCTTCATCGCTCGTTACCGTAAGGAAGTAACAGGATCATTAAATGATGAGGTACTCAGAAACCTGTTTGAAAGGCTTACTTATCTTCGTAACCTCGAGGATAGAAAAAATTCTGTACTTGCCAGCATCGAGGAGCAGGGAAAACTGACCGACGAGTTAAAGAAGCAGATATTGGATGCCACAACACTTGTGGTTGTAGAAGACCTCTATCGTCCCTACAAGCAGAAGAGAAGAACAAGAGCAACAGTTGCTAAGGAAAAAGGACTGGAGCCTTTGGCAGATATTATCTGGGCACAGGATGCAGAAAAGCCTATAGCAGAGTATGCCGCTGATTTCATTGATGAGGAAAAGGAAGTAAAGACTGTCGAGGATGCTATAGCAGGAGCATGTGACATATTGGCTGAAAAGATTTCTGATGAGGCTGATTATCGTATCTATATCAGAAAACTTACAGGAGATGAAGGCCTTATCTCATCCGAAGCAAAGGATGAAAAGGCTGAGAGTGTATATGAGAACTACTATAAGTTCTCTGAAAAGATAAGCACAATACTTGGACACAGAGTACTTGCACTTAACCGTGGAGAGGATGAAAAGTTCCTGACAGTAAAGATAGAGGCGCCTGTTGAGAAAATCCTGCAGTATCTTGAGCTTCATACTATAAAGAAAGACAATCAGTATACAAATGATATTTTAAAGGGAGTGGTTGCAGATGCATACGACCGTCTGATAGCTCCCGCCATTGAGCGTGAAATCCGTTCGGATCTGACAGAAAAGGCACAGGACAGTGCTATCAGGGTATTTGGGAAGAACCTGACACAGCTCCTTATGCAGCCTCCTATCGCAGGACATTTTGTACTCGGATGGGACCCTGCATTCCGTACAGGGTGTAAGCTGGCAGTAGTTGATCCTACCGGAAAGGTACTGGATACCGTAGTTATTTATCCTACCGATTCACCTCATAAGGATATCCCTAAGTCAAAGCGTATATTAAAGCAGCTTATCGAAAAGTATAATATTACACTTATTTCTGTTGGAAACGGTACCGCATCCCGTGAGTCCGA
Source organism: Lachnospiraceae bacterium (assembly GCA_016287095.1). GTDB lineage: Bacteria > Bacillota > Clostridia > Lachnospirales > Lachnospiraceae > RUG11977. The sequence continues at coordinate 12,367 of JAEEVK010000020.1, read as the reverse complement.
GCAGGTGATCGTTGAACTGCTCCATGAGATGAACAAGCCCGACCTGGCATATGTCATCACCAATGAGGCAGGTGCTTCGGTATATTCTGCAAGCAAACTGGCTACAGAAGAGTTCCCTAACTTTGATGTAGGACAGCGTAGTGCAGCCTCCATCGCACGCCGTGTTCAGGATCCTTTGGCAGAACTTGTAAAGATCGATCCTAAGTCCATAGGTGTTGGTCAGTATCAGCATGATATGAACCAGAAGAAACTCGGCGAGCAGCTTGAGGGTGTTGTTGAGGACTGCGTAAATAAGGTAGGTGTTGATGTAAATACCGCATCCGCTTCATTACTCGAGTATGTATCGGGTATCTCAAAGCCCATTGCAAAGAATATCGTGGCATACCGTGAGGAAAACGGAAGATTTTTATCACGTGCAGAACTCTTAAAGGTACCTAAGCTCGGACCGAAGGCTTTTGAGCAGTGTGCAGGTTTCTTAAGGATCCGTGGAGGAAAGAATCCGCTCGACAATACCAGCGTGCATCCTGAGTCATATGAGGCTGCAAAGAAACTTCTTGAGAGCTTAGGCTTTACTCCTCAGGACATTAAGAATCTTCAGGCAGAGCAGGCAAAGGCTGTAAAAGAGGATGAGGATAAACGTAAGGCAGAGGCTGAAAAGGCCGAGAAGGAAGCTAAACGCGGTAACAAGGACAGAAGGAATAAAAATGAGATACAGGTAAGAAATGCCGATTCGGCTATGGGTAAACTCCTGGCTCAGGCACTTGCAAAGAGCGGTAAGAATGTGGTTACCAGAGAAAATAACGGAAAAGACAGTGCTTCAGGTAACGCAGGAAATACTGCAGCCAACGCTAATGTAGGCATAATGAATGCTGTAGATGATGCTAATGAAGGAAAGACTTCATCACTTTCACATCTCAGTACCATGATTAAGGATAAGAAGAAACTGGCAGAAGAGCTCGGTATCGGCGAGATCACACTTGATGATATCATTAAGGAACTTGAAAAGCCCGGCCGTGACCCTCGTAAGGATATGCCGGCACCCATCCTCCGTCAGGATGTACTTGAGATGAAGGACCTGAAGGAAGGCATGATACTTAAGGGTACTGTAAGAAATGTTATCGACTTTGGTGTATTCGTAGATATCGGTGTGCACCAGGACGGTCTGGTACACATTTCTCAGATCACCAATAAGAAATTCATCAAGCATCCTTTAGAGCTCCTGAGTGTTGGTGATGTAGTAGACGTAAAGGTAATGAGTGTGGATCTCCAGAAAAAGAGAATTCAGTTGACCATGATCATGTAACTGATATCAGGGTTTAAATATTATCTGGCATTCGATGACAGAAAACCGGGGTTATTAAAGATTGAATGGATATCAAAAGTTATAAAAAAGATTTTGAATACTCATATACATTGGGTGCATTTCCTACGTTTGAGCTTATTGAAGCAAAGCCGTCAGAAGTGATTGAGGTTTTTTGCAGCGCCTCATTCACTGATATGGAAAAACTGGAGGCTAAATGCAGGGAGAAAGGCATCAAACTCTCGGTAAACGATAAGATAATCAACAAGCTGAGTGACAAGGGCAATGTATATGTAGTCGGTGTATTTAATAAGTTTGAACAGGGGCTTGATAATACCAAGCCCCATGTTGTTTTGGTAAATCCTTCAGATATGGGCAACTTAGGTACCATCATCAGGACTGCGGTCGGTTTTGGTATCATGGATCTAGCGATCATAGAGCCTACTGCGGATATATTCAATCCGAAGACAGTCAGGGCCTCAATGGGATCGGTATTTAGAATACGACATGAAAGATTTTCTTCCTTTGAGGATTATCTTAAATCATTTGATACAGATAAAAAGTATACTAATCAGGGAGTTTCGGATAACAGGGAAATTTTTACCTTCATGCTAAATGGGGAAAGACCTCTTACAGTGAATGACTGCCCTAAACCAAGGCTTTATTCGCTTGTATTTGGAAACGAAGCAACAGGCCTGCCGGATAAATTCCTTGAGTATGGCACAAGTATCATCATACCTCAGACCGAATATGTTGATTCTCTTAACCTGACTATTGCAGCAGGTATAGGAATGTATGTTTTTTCTCAAAAAAAGGCTTGACTTAAATTTTGAATTCACTATAATTTTTAGTATAAGCCCGATAGATTATGGGTAAATATTCTATAAAGAGCCGGATATTCCGACTTTTTAGTGGAGGTTAAGCCATGAAATGTCCATTTTGCGGAAATGAAGATACCAGGGTTATAGATTCGAGACCTGCTGAGGATGGTTCATCCATCAGGAGAAGAAGACAGTGTGATAAATGTGATAAAAGATTTACCACATATGAAAAGATCGAAACTATCCCTGTTATAGTTATCAAGAAGGGCAATATCAGAGAGCAGTATAACCGTGAGAAAATTGAAAAAGGTATACTTGCATCATGCCATAAGAGACCTGTATCCATTGACACCATCAATCAGATGATCGATGAGATAGAGACAGAGCTTTTTACCTCTGAATCAAGAGAGATTCCCAGCAATATTATCGGCGAAAAGATCATGGAAAAGCTACAGAAGATAGATCAGGTAGCTTACGTAAGATTTGCTTCCGTATATCGTGAGTTCCAGGATGTTGATACATTCATGCATGAACTACAGAAGATAATCAAGAAACACGAGTGATTTAGGATTCAAAAACTGCATTATAGCGGTAGAATCGTTTGATACTATCTAAATATTCCATATACTCATACTCCTTCCCTTCAGCAAGGAAGGAGAAAAAATGTACAGTAATGTAAAAAGTGCCTCGGTATACGGTATCGAGGCGAAACTCATCAATGTTGAGGCAGACGTGAGCGACGGGCTGCCCCTGTTCACTATGGTCGGATATCTCGCATCGGAGGTAAAAGAGGCCAAGGACAGAGTAAAGACAGCATTGAAAAATTCTAATTATGCTTTGAGACCAAAGCATATCACGGTAAATCTGTCACCGGCGGATATACGAAAAGCCGGGACCGCTTTTGATCTGCCTATAGCGTTGGCATGTCTGGCGGCATCTGATATTTTACCCAAAGAAAAACTTGAAAATATGCTTATAGTGGGAGAGCTCGGGCTTGACGGTAAGGTAAACCGGATAAGCGGAGTGCTTCCTATTTGTATTGCCGCAAAACAGGAGGGCATACCTGTTGTTATTGTGCCTAAAGGCAATGCAAAGGAAGGAGCGGTAGTCGAAGGAGTTGAAGTAATAGGAGTTGAAGACATGGGCGATATCATTGAATATTTGCTCGGGGCGAGAGAACTTGTGCCTGAAAAATGTTCGATAGATGATGTGCTAAAGGTGTCATCATCCGAGTTTACAGAGGATTTTGCAGATATCTCAGGTCAGGAGGCAGCAAAAAGAGCGGCAGAGATAGCAGTATCGGGGCAGCATAACATACTGTTTTCCGGACCGCCCGGATCGGGTAAAACCATGCTTGCGAGGCGCATACCGGGTATTATGCCCGATATGAGCTTTGAGGACAGCCTGGAGATATCAAGGATATACAGTGTAGCAGGACTGTTTAACGATGAGCAGTATCTGATCACCAGACGTCCATTTAGGTCACCGCATCATACGTGTACAGTGACTTCACTCATCGGCGGAGGCGTGACTCCCAAACCGGGTGAGATAAGTCTGGCAGTAAACGGTGTACTTTTTCTGGATGAGATGCCCGAGTTTGGCAGAGAGGCCATAGAGGCCCTGCGGCAGCCCTTAGAGGACAGGTTTGTAACAGTATCAAGACTAAATGCAACATATACATATCCTGCCGGTTTTATGCTGGTAGCATCTATGAATCCATGCCCTTGCGGGCATTACCCTGACAGGTCAAGATGCTCATGTACAGAGAGACAGATAAAGCAGTACCAGAGACGCATCAGTCAGCCTGTACTTGACAGGATAGACCTTTGCGTGAGCGTCAGCGAGATAAAGTATGATGAACTGAATTCATCAAAGCATGGAGAAACAAGTGCAGCAATCAGGGAAAGAGTGATGCGAGCTCGCGAGGTGCAGCTTGAAAGATACAAAGGGATGCCTATCAGCTTTAATTCGGAGCTGACCGGTAAGATGACTACAGAATTCTGTCCTTTGGGACCGGAAGAAAAGACCTTGATGGAAAAGGCATTTGATAAGTACTCGCTCAGTGCCAGAGGTTATCATAGGCTGCTGAAAGTATCGAGAACCATAGCAGATATGGCCGGAGAGAAGGACATAAAGGTGCCGCATCTGCTGGAGGCACTGTGTTACCGGAATCTTGACTTTAATTCGTGAGGAGGGAAAAATGACAGAAAAAGAATACTGGTTATATATTTCAAAAGTAAAGGGCCTACTGCCTGCAAGAAGAAAGATGTTATTTGAGATGCTGGGGACACCGGAGGAGGTGTATAAAGCACGGGAGGATGTATTACGAAATATACCATTGTTGGAAGAGTTTCAGATAGAGCAGCTAATAGATTTCAGGAAAATAGACTTTAAATATGAGTCTGAACAGTTTAGGCGCAAGGGTATAAAATTTGTGACCATAGACGATAAGGAATTTCCTGAGCGACTGAGGAATATCCCGGATGCCCCGTCATTTTTGTTTTATAGAGGAGAACTGCCCGATGACAATCTGCCTGCAGTAGCTGTCGTAGGGAGTCGCCGATGCAGCTTTTATGGGAAAGAAATGTGCATGAGATTTTCATCTGCATTGGCACAGGCGGGGATAAACATCATCAGCGGCATGGCATCGGGAGTGGATGGCTTTGCACACAGAGGAGCGATAAATGTAGGTGGAAAAACAACCGCAGTACTCGGCTGCGGAGTAGATATATGCTATCCGACCGAAAATAGGGATATATTTGAGAAACTGTCTGTGGATTATGGGGGAATCGTATCGGAATATTACCCGGGCGACAAGGCATTACCATATAACTTTCCTCAGAGAAACCGGATAATATCTGGTTTGGCTGATATCCTTCTGGTGGTTGAAGCAGGGAAAAAGAGCGGGACCTTTATTACTGTGGATCACGCCTTGGAACAGGGCAGGGAGATATTTGCGATTCCCGGTAGGATAGGAGATACCGTTAGTGATGGATGTAACAGCCTGATAAAGAACGGAGCTGGACTCGCTGCAACTCCGGAGGATATCATAGATGAACTTAAAAGTCACTATACCATGCTGCTTAATGCGGAAAAGAAAAAGAAAAAAGCAGCAGGAGACTCACTAAAAGGTGATGAGAAAAAAGTTTACGAGAGTTTGGAACAAGTACCTATACAGATAAATGAGATATCAGAAAGAACCGGTATAGACTGCGGAACTCTGCCGATGATCCTTATAGAACTTGAACTAAAGGACATGATAGAGGAAGTTGGGAAGAACTTATATATAAAGAAACGTTGACAATATGAAATAATTATATTATAATTATAAAGAAAGGATATATTGATGTATCGTTTTGAATGGGATGAAAACAAGAACAAATCGAATAAGGTAAAACATGGATTTGATTTCGACGAGGCAAGTACGGTGTTTTTTGATGAATCAGCCATCTTGTTTGACGATCCTGAACATTCTTCTGAGGAAGACCGGTTTTTACTTTTGGGGATGAGTGAGACGGCGCATATTTGTATCGTGTGTCATTGTTATAGGGAATCTGATTCAGTAATAAGGATTATATCTGCAAGAAAAGCTACAAAAACGGAGGTGAACAGATATGCTAGAGGAATATGATATAGACAAGCTAAACCCGCGCCCTAATCCTTATGCAAAGGAGATGAAGAAACAGGTTACTATAAATCTTTCTGTCAGTGTAATTGAATATTTTAAGAAAGAAGCGGTTTCTTCGGGAATACCTTATCAAACCCTAATCAATCTTTATCTTACTGATTGTGTCAAGGAAAAGAGGAAACTGGCACTTCAATGGAACTGAAAAGTTTACTAAAACAGGTTCAAGAAGCTTAAGTTAAGGGTTTCTGCATTTGATTAAATAACTATGAAAACGTTAAAAACCACTTGAAAAATCAGGTGGTTTTTATTATACTATGCATAGCGCTTTTTGAATGATTGGGTATACGAATATAATGAAACATGTATGTTAGGATAGATGAATTTCGGTTAGAAATATCGCAAGAATATTTGAGCAATAAGTATTTACGGAGGACAAAATGTCAGCAACTACAGATAAAATAAAGAATTCTATAAAGCTTGTTATACATGGTAAGGATGAAGTCATAGATATGGTGCTCTGTGCCATACTGGCAAAGGGACATATCCTGCTGGAGGATATACCCGGAGTAGGAAAGACGACACTGGTTACAGCACTGGCAAAGACCATGTCGCTCGATTACAAGAGAATACAGTTTACTCCCGACGTACTGCCTTCCGACCTTAACGGTTTTACTATGTATGATAAAAATACCGGTGCGTTTGTATTTAGAGAGGGTGCCGTGTTTACCAATCTGTTTTTGGCTGACGAGATCAACCGTACCTCACCTAAGACTCAGTCTGCACTTTTGGAGGTTATGGAGGAACAGAATGTTACCGTAGACGGAACAACATATAAGCTTCCTAACCCGTTTTTTGTAATAGCTACACAAAATCCCGTAGGAGCATCCGGTACTCAGAAACTGCCTGAGTCACAGCTTGACCGTTTTATGATAAGGCTTACCATGGGTTACCCTGATCATGACAGTGCAATAGATATCCTGCGCGGTGACTCTCACGAGATAGTCGGAGAGTTAAAGCCTGTAATATCAAAAGAAGAGATGTTGGCTATCCAGGAGCATGTGGCATCTGTCACAGTATCTGAGCCGATATTAAACTATATAGTTCAATTGACTGAGATTACCAGAAATAATGATCTGTACTCACTGGGATTATCCCCACGTGCCAGCATAGCCCTTATGAAGATGGCTAGAGCTAAAGCATATATTGATGACAGAAACTATGTAGTGCCTGAAGATGTGAAGGCGGTATACTTTAGTATAGCAAACCACAGAGTAGTGCTTTCAACAAAGGCAAAGGCTACAGGCTATAACTTAGAGATGGCTTTGGCAAAGTCGTTTGAGTCCGTGAAGATGCCGGGGTGAAAAAGTCATTAAGGAATGATTTGTATGAAAATACATGTTTGGTCCATAATCAAATATCTTTTTATATTTGTTCTTATTTTCTTTTTTGTAGTTGTATTTAAGCAGAATTACCTGGTATTTCTGCTTTTTCCTTATGTCCTGCTGCCGGCAATTCTTATTCCGGTATTCTTAGCTAATGTCAGGAAGATCAGCCTTACCGGAGGCTCGGTTGTGGCTGATACCGAGGTGGGCAACATTATTCTTTTCTTTGCAGAATATGATAATCCAACCTATTATCCTTTTCTTAAATGTTCCCTTACTTTTTCAATGAGAAATCTGTTTTTTAACGCCAATAAGGACAGTCTGCTGAATATCAATATCATGCCCAAACGCAAGGATAGGATAAATATAAGCGTTAAGACTGCCAAGATAGGTATGGTCTTGTTTGAAGGAAAGGGTATGAGGGTAACCGGTTTTATGGGTATGGTGAGCGTAAATCTGCCGGTTAGCTTCTCTGTGCAGGTGCCTGTATTTCCGGAAAAAACGGAACAGGTCGATGTGGCGGAGATACCTTACTCGGAGGGCTATGATGAATATACAGAGCCGGACCTTAAAGGAAACCTCTCTTCTGATATAAAGGAGATCAGAGAATATCGACCCGGTGACAGACTGGCGAGGATCCACTGGAAGCTGAGTTCAAAACTGGACGAGCTGGCAGTAAAGGAGATGGAGCGTACCTCGGTAATGTCACTGGTAGTGGTACCTGAACTTGAGAAAGGTAAAATCTCTCAGACTGTAGAAACACTTGATGCTGTGTCAAGAAAATTGGCAGAGAGAGGTGAAAGATTTGAGATTTGCCTGTTTAACAGTGTATCCTGCTCATTTGATTATTATATCATAGATAACGAAGAGTCGCTGAAGGACTGTTACAGGGATATGTATTTTCTGCCTCTTTATGAAAGTGCAGATATGGCTAAGGATGCATACTATGCCTCAAACCAGAGGTCAGCACTGCTGCTCACGGTTTATGGGGATGAAGTGAAACTCCTTGAGGACGGGATTGAAGTTTCTGACACATAAATTAAATTTATCTTTCTGAGACCAAGTCAACGCTACTATAACGAGTTTATTAAATATGGGAAAAAGATTGTCAAGACAAGAGAAAAAGCAGATCATAGAGCTTGACTCGACAGGCATAGCTATAGAAGATGTATATGGCAGCAAAAAGTCGAGCCCTCTCTTTTTGTGCCTTTCAAAAGCCCTGATAATCTTTTTGGTATGTGTCGGCACGGTCACCGGATTCTGTGACGCATTTTCACTGAATTATAACAAAGGCACAATTGTAATCTTTACGCTGGCAGCGAGCATAATGATATCTCTGCTGTATTTCAATAAGAAAGTATTCTATATCGGATATATCGCATTTCTGATCATATTTACCGTAGAACTCTTGAGATATTATCTTTACGCAAACAGTGGTTTCCAGGCCATTACAAACCATATCCGTGAGGTTTATGCTGAAGTTTTTAATATGGGCGTTGTCAGAAGTGCAGAAGAAACATTTACAAACAGACAGCTGACCATAACCATAGCCCTTATTTTTATAATAGCCTTTCTTGTTATCATGTACAACATCACTGTATCCAGGTACATGAACTTTGCTGAGACCTTTGGCATCTCATTTATCCTGATGCAGATCCCGTTATATATAGGCTACAAGCCTCCGCTTATCTCTGTGATCCTCATCATGACAGGATGCATCGCTACCGGACTGCTCCAAAAGGGAGCATTTAACAGGGTCACCATTCCCGGCAAGAATGCACCGGACTATATCAAGGACAGATTGTTTAAGAAAACCTACTATACTACGAGGGGAGACCATCGCGGTATATTAATGGTGCTGGCAATATCAGCGGTATTCTCGTTTGTTATCTGCATATTCTCACTGCCTGCTTACAGCAGGGATCTGGGAGAAACACCGGAGGACAGTGCCAAGGCATCTCTCGACGATACCGTAAAGATACTGGTGCAAAATGGGATATATGGTCTGTTTAACAGTTATGACTCTATAAACGGTCTGAGTCGTGGCCGCCTCGGCGGAGTTTCAGCCGTAAACCCTGATTTTAAGACGGATATTGTAGTAACATTTGTGCCATATAGTGATGAAACCATATATTTGCCGGGTTTTAAGGGTGTATCATATGCCGGGAAAAGCTGGCTCAACAGGGTGAATATTGCCGAATTTCCCGAGCTTGGACTGGGTAGTCAGGGATATATAGAAAGCGACATTATAGATATAATGGACAAAACCATTACATCAAGTAAACTGAAAACACCTAATTCGGTTTCCGAGAAAAAATCTACCAGAGCAAAAGCCCAGATATCATACATAGACAAAAGCTTTGGAATGTTGGTAAATCCTTATGTCACACTGCCAAGTGATGTCAGAAATATATCGGAAGACCCCATATATAAGCCTGCCGATCCGGAAAAGGAAACAGTCCTGGAAACAAAAGAAGTGGACTATTATCCTCTATCACTTATAGAATACCTTGAGCCCGGAGATCCCGGATACGGGGACAGCATCAGCGGTCTGGGATCGGTAAAGCTTAGAACTGAGATTAATAACGGTATAATCGGTACTTATAATGAAGATGAGTATGACAATGAATATCCCGGTGTACAGGATATAAATGTAACAAGAAATACCACATCAGAGAACAGCAGTCAATACCTGAGATATTATGACTATATAAATGATATATGCCTCAAAGTACCGGATGACCTGGACAGATATCTTGAAGAGTTCTGTAAGGAACATAATTATTTCGGACTTGACACAAAGAACTACAAAAGGCTAAAACTGACAGTAGATGCAGAAAGACAGTTCCCTGCAATAGATTATGAAGCCATTCCGGAAGAGTTTATAGACAGATTGAGGGCTGCCTATGACAGCAGTGATATGGCTTCACTGACAGCACTTACTGAAGAGTATAACTATTATACAGCACCTTCAGAAAAGATATTGCAGGAGAGATATGAACACAAGGAAGAAATAAACAGTTACAGATTAAAACTGTGTGAAGCATTAAAGGATATGTTCCTTGCAGAGTATCCTTATACACTGTCACCCGGCAAGACACCGAACAATGAAGACTATGTACGGTATTTTCTCGAGACACAGAAAAGAGGTTTGTGTTCACACTTTGCTTCAGCCGGAGTTATGATACTACGCCATATGGGTGTGCCGGCACGCTATATCGAGGGCTACTGCATCCCTCATTCATTGATGAGCGAAGAAGCCACAAAAGCAGAACTGTACGGCGATGAGTGGTTTATGGGCGAAAACGAATATAATACTGACAAAACAGCTTACTCAGTACCGGTCAGCGACTACTATGCACACGCCTGGATAGAAATTTACCTCGAGGGTAAGGGCTGGATACCTTATGAACTGACCCCTCCGAGTTTTGAAGCCGCACCTGTAGCAACAGAGATGAGCGGTATCGGACGATTCTTCTCACAACTCTTAAACGTAGACCTTGGACTCGGAAACAATAACTCCGATAGCTCGGTATCTATAGTAGGAGATGATACTCCTGTTACCGTAGAAGAGGACCTTTCCGACAAAGATCTGGCCATATTTGTGTATCCTTTGATACTGATAATCGGAGCTGTAGTACTGTTTTGGATGCTGTTTCTTCTTATTAGAAAGATAGTCCTTGAAATGCGATATGCGAAATATCTTAAAGAAGGAAAATTTGCCCCTGTAGTTTATGCACGATATAACGAACTCGTAAAGAAACTCAAGCGCAAGAAGATAGTAGCGGTAACCAATCCGTTGCCGCTTGAAGTATGCAAGATGATCTCTGAATATCAGGCAGAAAAAGTACTTGAAAAATCACAAACATCTATAGAAAATCAAGAGAACAGTTTGGTAGAAGAGTATAATGTGAAGTATTCAGAAAACCTTTCAGTGTTTAAGTATATTGAGAAGGTTCTATATTCGGATTACCGATCCAATGTGGAGGAGTACAATCAGAACTATAATCATTTGATAAAAATGATATAACATAATTGGATTTTGTTACCAATTATTTGTATTGATGATTTGAATAAAACAGTCAGGGCATCCGGACAGGATAAAAACATAAAGTGAGTTGTGGATATGCTTAGACTGTGTCATTATTGTATCAAGGCAAAAATCGGTTTGCCAAACCGATTTTTGAGCGTAGCACAAGTGTGCCCGGTATCGAGCGGGCACACGATTGCAAGCGTCCGTAGAGGAGATAATGGCACAGGCTGTAGCATATCCCAACGATACGATAACGGTTTTTATAATGTCCGGATGCTCTGGCTGTTTAGGGGGACAAAAATAGAAATAGAAAAAAATACTTGATTTTCTAGAAAAAAAGGTGTACTCTATTTGTCGTTTGATTATCGCACGGACCCAACATGCTCCGTGCAGTAGTTCATGAAAACGGAAGAAAGGTAAACACACATGGCAAAGAACCTAGTAATAGTAGAGTCCCCCGCTAAAGCAAAAACAATCAAGAAATTCCTGGGCACCGGCTATGAAGTAATAGCTTCTCAGGGACATGTGCGCGATCTCCCCAAGAGCCAGCTCGGAGTATCGGTAGAGGATGACTTTGAACCTAAATACATCACGATCAGAGGAAAGGGCGATATACTCGCAGAGCTCCGTAAGGCAGCAAAGAAAGCGGACAAAGTGTATCTCGCAACTGACCCGGACCGCGAAGGAGAAGCAATATCCTGGCATCTTCAGAAACTGCTGAAGTTAGATGAAAAAGAGCCGGACAGGATAACATTCAATGAAATAACAAAAAATGCCATCAAGAACTCGCTAAAGGCTCCCAGATGCGTAGACATGGGCCTTGTTGACGCACAGCAGGCCAGACGAGTACTGGACAGAATGGTTGGATATAAGATTAGTCCCCTCCTTTGGGCAAAGATCAAGAGCGGACTGTCGGCAGGCAGAGTACAGTCAGTAGCTCTTAAACTTATTTGCGACAGGGAGAAAGAAATAGGAGAATTTAAGCCCGAGGAATACTGGAGCCTTGATGCAGATCTTGAGCTTAAGGGGAATAATGTTATACCCGTGCATTTTGTGGGAGAAAATGATAAAAGGATAGCGCTTGCTTCGGAGAGCCAGACGGATGAATATATAAAGAAATCCGGAAAGAGTTTTAAGTGTACGGAACTGAAGGAAGGAGAAAGAAGCAGAAAAGCTCCGTTCCCCTTTACAACCAGTACCCTG
>JAEEVK010000117.1 GCA_016287095.1 Lachnospiraceae bacterium | reverse complement strand
TTGCCGCACACCCTGACAAATCCGCTCTTTATACATTCTTCAGGTATGTCTCCCTTTTTGAGCTTTACCAAATAATGCAGCTTAACTATGATCACGAAGTCTTTTCCAAGCTCTTCTTCCAATTTCTTAAAGTCAGGTTTTGACGGACACTTATAAAATCCGCCGCCTATATACTCGTTATCCCTCCATGTAGGAGCATATAAGAGTACCTTCTTCTTATTTCGAGCTACATCCGTCGAAATCCTTCTTAAAGATGTATTGTTTTTCATGCAGGCTTCAGCCAGCCTGTCATTTCTCGGATATCCGGCCTTAACTGTCGTTTTCCTAAACCCAAAGCACTTTGGCAGGACTTCCTCACTGAAATCATTCTGCACCAGCAGATAGTCCCACTTTGCTGACTCCTGCAGGAATGCCATCCTGTATTCCCTCGTGGACCTGTCCTCACCGGTCATGTTGATCTTTTCGATATCAAGGCCAAGTTTCTTCAACGGAGTCCCATGCCAGGTCTGGAAATAAATGTTTCCCCTGCGTTTTATGAGATACGGCTCCTGTCTTGTATCAAATATCCAGAGTCCGGCGGTAGCCATATGGAAATAATATCTGATACCACCGTACCTTACTATCTTGCAACCCTTCGGCAGCATGCTTTTTCCGTATTTTTTTACACCTGCAAAGAAATCCCCGTTAAACGCCCAGACCTTCTTATACTTGGAAAACCGGTCGTCTTCCTTCATTTTCTCGAATATTGCCCTGACATTTCCGGAGTAATTTCTCCCCATATTGCTCATGAACATTGCCTTGCTGCAGCACAAAGGAAAGGCATGAGCCATATACCTGTAAAAAAATATCAGAATTTTTTTTATGTGTTTTTTCATTATTTTTGTAGTTTTCTCTTAGTTATCCTAAAGAGTATCATACTCCGAAAACCTTCTTCACAATCCTCTCGGATGCCTGTCCGTCGTCCAGGTAACAGAATCTGTCACAGAACTCCTTGTATTTATCTGCGTATTCTGCCTCAACCTTGTCGATGTTTCTGAGAGCATCAAGTATTTCCTCGTTTGTCTTGAGCAAAGGTCCGGGACATCCTGTAGTCATGTCAAAATAGAAGCCCCTGAGCACTCCCGCATACTTTTCGAAGTCGTATACATAGAAAAGTATAGGGCGCCTCAAGTTTGCAAAGTCAAAGAATACAGACGAATAATCCGTGATCAGGATATCGGATATCAGGTATAGCTCTCCGATATCGTTGTACCTGCTCTGATCAGAAACAAAGTCGGCATCCTCTTTCGGGATATTCAGATGATCCGCTATAAAATAATGTGTCCTAAGCACGAAATAATACTCGTCCCTCAGGCTCTTCATCATCTCAAGGTCCAGGGGCAGGTCAAACTTATACTGAGCCGGACCGTAATAATCATCGTCCCTCCAGGTAGGTGCATAAAGCACAACCTTTTTATCCAGAGGTATCCCAAGTTTTTCCTTGACGGCTCTCGCTCTTTCTTCCCTGTCATCCCCGTAAAGCAGGTCGTTTCTGGGGTAGCCCAGTTCCAGTATCCTCTCCTTAGGGAAGAGGAAGCAGCTCATAAAGCACTCGGTCGAAAACCTGTTATCGGATATCAGATAATCCCACATTCTCGACTGGTTGTATACGGTCATCTTGTACTTGGGGCTTGCGGAATATACATCCTCCATATCAAATACAAGTCTCTTTAAAGGAGTACCATGCCAGCATTCCAGCAGAGTAACGCCTTCTCTTTTTACATACCATGACGGCTGTCGCATATTGGTTACCCATACCGAGCAACGGGCTACATAGTAGAAGTATTTTAATGAATTGAACTTAACCTGTTTATGCTTTCCCGGGATTTTAGCCGCCTTATTGTCTATCATCCAAATGAAGGTAGCATTATCCGGGATATTTGTCTCCTTAGAAAGGCGTCCTTCAGACTGCAGCTTAACCAGATATTCATAAATATATCTGGGACTGTCTCCGTAGCTTCTGCCCAGGAAGCTCTCAAAAAGCACGATATCCTTTCTTACCGGCTTCTTACGGAATATTCTCTTGTAAATATTCCATTTCCACTGCATCGGAGTTCCGAGCAAGCCTCTTTTTTTCCTCTTCATGGAATAGAGGTTTGCCGTCTTTCTGGCGCCTGTTATGTTCCCTGCAGCTATCTTCTTTATTATCTTGCGTTTCCAGAAATTGTATCTTTTTATCTTTGCTGCCGGTATTTTTTCAAAAAACGGAGTAAATGCTCCGATCTCCTTATCAGTCCACTTGGTCAGTCCGACCGGATGCTTGCCTTTTGTAAGTTTTCTTAAAACATAATTTAATGTATATGTCTCAATATAAGAAAGATTCGGATTAAAATTCGGCCGGCTCAGTGCATACTCGCTTGTAAGTACCGGTGTATACTTAGGCCCTTCTCCGGCATATTTCCAAGCATCATTTAAACTATTTAAAAATTCCAGGCTTTTACCCTCAACTTCCTCTTGAAGCAGGGATGGCATCCTAATGGCATCATTATGAGTTCTTTTGTAATACCGTACTTCCTTACAGCTTAAAACGGGAACATTTCTGCAAATCTTAGCCATAAATGGCAGATCACTGTAATACCTGTATTTTTCATCAAAAACAGTATCAATAAATTTTTGTGGAATAAGTGTGCCAAGAACTGTAGCTGATCCAAATTTATACTTTTCCTGAACCGCCTCAATGTCCTCACTCATCTCATCAAGCTCGTCACCCTCATTTGTGTCCTCAGGATTCTCAGCATCATCATCATCTGTTTCCGAGCTTTCAGCCTGTTGCTCTAACAACTGTCTTTTCTGCTCTTCTCTTAATAGTTGTCCCTCACGTTTAAAATATGTTTTTTTCTTTCTGGATCTGATCATAACTTCAGGGTATTTTTCTGCCATATCCATTAGAGCATTAAAATACCCATCCGATAAATAATCATCGCTGTCAAGAAAGAAAACATAATCACCGGACTGATTTTTTAATCCTATATTTCTGGCAACCGGCACTCCTTTAGGTTTTCCGGGTTTTGCTCCTGTGTCAAACAGTCTGATATTTAGTATTCTGTATTCTTCCAGTAAATCCTCTAAATCCTCATCACAGCCATCTTTTATCAATAAGACTTCAATGTCAGGATATTCCTGCAGTTTTAGGCTTTCTAACGCATCTTTTAAATATGCTTTGCCTCTGTAATGAGGAATTATGACACTAATTTTCATCTCAAATCTCCAATAACCTTGTTATTCCAATTTATATGAAAACACCCAATATATTAATCAGTCCGTATCCTTTATGCCAATCATTTCTTCATATTTTGCACATATCTTCTCGGCTTTTCCCGATGCTACTATATGACCATGTTCAAGTATTATTGCCTTGTTGCAGTTTTCCAGCACCTGACTGCTTGAATGCGAAACAAAAAGCACCGTTACACCCTTTTTCATCATCTTTGTGAGCTTCTTGGCACTTTTTTTTCTGAACTTGGCATCTCCGACCGACAAAACCTCATCAAGTATCAGGATTTCCGGTTCAACGATCGTAGCTATCGAAAACCCAAGTCTTGCCTTCATACCCGAGGAATAGTTCTTTACCGGAACATTTATAAAACTCCCAAGCTCAGAAAATTCAACGATTTCATTAAAACGCTCTTTGATAAACGATTTAGGATACCCGAGCATACTTCCATAGAAAAATATATTCTCAGCGCCGGTATAATCCTTGTCAAATCCCGCACCAAGCTCCAGCAAGGGAACAATGTTACCCTTTACGGTTACCGAGCCTTCGGTAGGTTTCAGAACTCCGGCTATACACTTAAGGAGAGTGGATTTTCCGGCACCGTTAAGTCCCAGGATACCTACACGGTCACCTTTTCTAATTGAAAGGTTAACCTCCTTCAGTGCCCAAAATTCTTTGTAGTTTAACTTTCTTTTTACCAGCCTTACAAAATATTCCTTTAAGGAATCCACCTTCTGTTCCTGTATTCTGAATCTGACTCCGAGATTTTCAACAACTATCACCTTTGGCGGGAGTTTTTTCTTCTTCTTTTTTTTCTTTTTCTTCGGAGCAGGTATTTCACCGGCAGCCTGTAATTCCGGATTAACATCCGCAGGCACCGTATTGGCATTAGTCTCTACAACCGGCTCGTCAGTTGGTATACCTTTATTTGTTTCTTCCATATTTAAAAGTCTTTATCCTTTTTAAACATAAAGTATAAATTTATCCTGCTTTCTCCAGAATACCACTACCCCGATAAGAAATACTCCCAGTGAGAAACACAGAGAAAACCACAGATTATAAGAATTATCCATAATACTGCGTCCGAACACGGCATCCCTGAACATCGAGATAAGGGAATACAGTGGATTACACTTAAATATCATCTCGTTAGCCGCAGTCTTCAGGTTATCCACCTTATAGAATATCGCACATGTGTACATGATCAGCATCAAAAACACAGTCCACAGATACTCAAGGTCTCTGAAAAATACATCAAAGGTTGCCAGTATCAATCCGACACCCATGGTCATAATAAGGATTATGATCATAGGTATAACAGCCTGGAGCAGATATACTGTGATCTTAACCTGCTCAAATAACATAACTCCGGCCAGTACTACAAGAGATATAATAAACATTATGTAGTTTGAAACGACAGCAGAAAGCGGGTACATGTATTTAGGGACATATACCTTTCCTATCATGCTGCCATGCTTTCTGACAGATTTCAGAGCTACTTTGGTCCCGTTTGAGAAAAAGCTGTAAAGGAGTCTTCCGCACAGAATATATACCGGAAAATTATCATCTCCCTTTCCCAGCAGATTTGAAAACACAAGTGTCAGCACTATCATGGTAAGGAGCGGTTCCAAAAGGGTCCAGAACACGCCCAGCACCGAGCTTCTGTATTTCAGTTTTATATCCTTCTTTACAAGCTCCCAGAATAGGAACCTGAATTTTTTTAAATTATAAATAAAATCTTTCATAAATCTTTACTGAATGTTTTCAGCCGTTATATCAGTTTCTGTAACAGCTTCCTCTATAACCACATTCATCTTTCCCGGTTCAATATAAAGGTTACCCACATAATCACTTTCAAGTGAAAGCTGATATGATCCATTAAGGTATCCGTTTACATCAATATAAAAGTTGAAATCTGATACTTCTATATTTGCCAGATCCTCTTCTTTACCTCTTACAAGCACCCTGGATGACCAGTTTGATGTAGTAGTGTATTTATAATTTGGATCATTTCCTTTAATATCTACATTTTCAGGTTTGACTTCAAGGCTCACTTCACTCATCTTAATGATCGGTATCTTGATGCCCATGGTCTTATTCTGGTCAACAATCTTTAACCCGGTGTTTTCATAGTGTTCTTCAATATATTCGTCAAGATTTATCTGCTTTTCTATATCCGTATCCGCATCATCAACAGGTACTGCAATATCCAGAGCCATAAGTCTGTCAAGTACTATTGAATCAGCTGTTATCTGCACCTGTTGAGGAGCATACTCTATATCTCCGATATAATAATACTGGGCTTGAATTCCAGTAGTTCTTACAGCTAACGGAATTGTTTTTATTGGAGTAATCGTAAGATGAACCGTTACCGTTTCCGGAGTAATAGTAATCTTCTTGGCGTCAATCTTTTCTCCATCCTCATTTACTGCATAAAGCGGTACTTCTATATCCGTAGTATCTTTCATGCCATCAACAGAAATAACAGCAACCACATCCTTTACTGCTGCAACCTGGCTTTCAGCGCCCTTTACTGTTACAAGGCTTGTATCCGTTGAAAAATCATACAGATAGTATCCTTCCTTTACGCTGCCTTCCCTGTCGATACGTATGCTCTTTGAAACAGAGCTCTCGTCCTCCAGGATAATGGCCATTGAATCGGTCTTAGGTGTACATGTCAGCTCCGGAGCATGTTCATCAGTACAGACAACCTCTATGGGTACCATTTTCATACTGGAAAACGAGCTAAAATCTGCCGTTGCGACAAAATCATCTGCAGTAATGCGGTCAACCACGCTTCGTCTGCCTTTTACCCTGATGTCGATCTTCTCACCTGATTCAATGATATAACGATAACCTCTCGATGTGATAACCTCATCGTTAACTATCTGCACGGGTACATCCGATATGGTTACCGTAACAGCAGGGTCCTCAACATTCATGACCGTAAGCCAGAGAAGCAGTGCCAAAAGCACGGAGAGCAGTTTTAGTCCGATATTTTTAGTAAAAAAATCTTTCATAGCTTACCTCCCTGCTTCTTTGATGACTTGTCAGACTTAGTAAGACGAAGTAAGCCCTTCTTTTTGGTTATATCTTCATTTGTATTTTTCTGTAATTCCTTAAGTCTGTCATAAAGGAACTCACGGGTTATGCCACGTGATAACTGACCGTTCTGTGCGACGGATACATTACCTGTCTGTTCTGAAACGACTATGGTAAAGCTATCGGTTATCTCACTGATACCCACAGCTGCCCTGTGTCGTGTACCCAGCTCCTTGCTTATCTTTATATCTGTAAGCGGCAGATAACAGGTAGCAGCAGTAATCCTGTTGCCTCTGATGATCACAGCGCCGTCATGCAGAGGAGTATTGTGCTCAAATATATTTAAGATCAGCTCACTGCTTATTTTTGCATCGATCATGATACCTGTGGCTTCGATATCATCCAGGCGCTGTTCACCCTCTATAATCATAAGGGCTCCGGTTTTCACCTTACCCATATCAAAAGCTGCTTTTACCAGTGCATTTATGGTATCCTCGGAGAATTTCTCTTCCACCTGGTTATTAGTAAACAAAGGCGTAACAAGACCGATATTTCGTTTGCCGAGCTGCTCCAATGCTTTTCTCAGTTCCGGCTGGAACAGGATGATGGCAGCAGTAATGGAAACGATGATACCGTTTTGGTATATCCAAAGGATAACATCAAAGTTCAGTATTGCGGCTATCAGATAAAATACAAACAGCACAGCAACACCCTTCATTAATGCCCACGCCCTGGTGTTCTTCATCCATTTTATGATGTTGTATATAAGAATCGCAATGATAAAGATTTCGACACAGTCCATAACCTCTATCTTTACCATCCTAACGGGTTCCAGTATCCCGCTAAAGAATTCTTTAATAGTATCCATTATTTACCCTCATTTTTCGGTATCTTCAGTCTCATCTTCATCTTCGAGTATGAGTTCTTCCTCGTAATCTTCCGAAGGTTCTTTTTCTTCTTTCACATTCTGCAGATCCTTTGGCTTCATCAGGAGCTTGAAAGGATTTTTGCTTGAAGATGGCGTATATTCTTTAACATCTTCCTCAGCTTCGGCAGCAGGCTCGGGAGTTACCTGATCCTCTTCTTCCATGTCTCTTCTGTCAAAAGGTACATCGGGCTCGTAATCCTCATCCTCTGTCTCTTCTTCATATTCATAGTCTTCGCCATCAATTGAACGCCTGTTGATATGCTTGACATCCATCTCACGGAGACTGATATTTACCTTAGGTACCGCTTTTACGTAATAATAGTAGTCATCATCTTCAAACTGTACCCGTTCGACTGCCGTGTAGTCCAGTACTCGTTTCATGTAGTCACACAGCATCGCTATGACACCGGATACCAGGCTCATGATTATAAGTGTACCGATGGATACGGTTACATCATACTTAAGGTCTGCGATCAGGAATCCGAGGATATTTACCATCACGCCTGCACCGAGTGAGATCTCAAAGGCATAATCGAATGAGAATCTTCTGATGAACCATACTACTGCGATGACGATTGAGAATACCACCATCATTATTATCATAGGCTTGTCAGCCATGATCTTATCGAATACTTCCGTAAAGAGCTCTACTACTTCTTCCATCTTGTACTCTACCTCACGGGCAGCAGGCTCTTTTACAATATCAAGTATGTGATACAGGGCTACGCCGCCTATGGTGGGAAGTATGCCTACAGGTGATGAGATGCTTCCCATCAGGATGGGTACGCAGTAATGCAGATTGTATTTTGCAAGCATCGGTATGGCTACTACCGCAATTATCTGCTTTGGGCTGAATCTCAGCAACGCAACATACATTATGATAAATATCATAAGCAGGAGTATCGCCAGGAAGTTACATGCCGTATATATGTGTAATACTATCAGTACCATGGCCAGCAGTACCAGCACTCCTGCAGGTGTGATAGCCGATATAAGTGAAAGTGCAAGTACTATCGTTATTTTTGTAAATCTCGCATCAAATCCTATTTCCTGGTTGATATAGGAGAATACCAGGAGGCTGAACAGGAATTTTACTACAGGGTTAACGATAAATCTTACCTTCTGGTAAGCTTTAAGTATTATCTCCCTTATCTCCAACAATATGGTTATCATTCTTCATCCTCCTTAACTACCCCGTCCTCTACCAGGTAGATATGGTTAAGTTTTCTAAGCATTCTGAAATATCTGGCCAGTCTTTTTCTGGATGCTGCATACTTCAATGAGTATGCCAGC
>JAEEVK010000116.1 GCA_016287095.1 Lachnospiraceae bacterium | reverse complement strand
TTTTAAAAGCCGAGCCACACAAAAAGATAGAAAAAAAGGATGACAAGAATATCCCTGCCATCCATGTATTTCTGTTGTTCTTTTCCTGTATGCTGAACTCTGTATCCGGTATCCTTGACAAAGTCCTGATGACTTTCACATCTATTTCCGACGGTCATCTCCAGTTCTGGTATATGCTGTTTCTGGTCATATATTACAGTCTGTATGTGATTGCTACGCTTATCATTAATCACCAAAAATCAGAACCGGCTAAATCTTCATCAGCCTTCAACCTCAAGACCGCAATTAAGAACCCTTGGATCTGGTTGCTTGCCATTCTTTTCGTCATAGCAGACAGATGCCTCTTTATAGCAAACGCCGACCCCGACAGTAAAGTCACCATAATGACTTTGATCAAGCAGTCATGCTGTTTTGTAACTATCTTGGCAGGCAAGTTCATTTTCCACGAAAAGAAGATACTGCACAAATTTATATGCGCATGTGTCATCGTTGCCGGTATAGTTGTATCGGTAGTACTAAGATAATCAGCATATAGCGGCAAATAATGCAGAACCTCCGTTTACTTTTATGCTGTCACCCTTAATCTCCGGTTCTTTTCCAAATCTATAAACTATGTCTGATACTTTATATTTTAAGCTTATCTCTTGTGAGTCATTTGATGGATTGATAACCACAAGTATTTTCTCGTTTTCAAAGCTTCGGATATAAGCCAGAGGCTTTCCCTTTGCTCCATCTGATATAAACTCTATATCTCCCAGATTTTGCAATGGTTTATGTGATTGTCTTACAGCTATCAGTTTCTTTACTTCTGCACGAATAGAATCCGCATCTTCCATCTGTGCTTTAGCAGTAGGTCTCATTGCATCAGGGTCTATGGGGATATACAGTTTATTCGCATCCGCAGTTGAAAAGCCTGCATTCCTGCTGTCATCCCACTGCATAGGCGACCTGGCTCCGGTCCTGTTGTAGCCGCCTTCTTTAGAAGTTAATCCTTCTATATACCGCATCCCTATCTCATCACCATAATAAATATACGGAGCACCGGGCATGGAGAGTAAGAATGCAAAGGCCAGTTTTAGCCTGTCACCTTTTATATAGTAGGCTAGTCTCTCCATATCGTGATTACCGGAGGGGATACATATCAAGCCTTTTCTTTCCGACTTTTCGTAGCTCTCCATATACTTCTTTACAAACTCTGAAGCATCTCCCTCACCACCGAAATACGGCTTTTCACACCTAAAAAGATCGTTATAATTGGATGGTCCAAAGTGCAACAAAAAGTCCATATGGAATCCACCCTGAAGACTCTTGTCCGGTTCACCCCACTCAGATACAAAGGCTGCATTAGGGAACTCTTTATCCAGAAAGCTCCTCACATCCTGCCAAAGTGCTATAGTCCCCTTGCTGTCCTCATCATTTTTTACCAGTGAGCCCGCCATATCAACTCTAAATCCGTCACAGCCTTTTGAAAGCCAGAATCGGATGACATCCAACATAGCTTTTCTCGTAGCCATCGGTCCTTCGGCATCCATAGCCTGCTGCCACGGACGGTCAGGCTTGTAAAAACCGTAATTCAAAGCAGGCTGATGTGAGAAAAAGTTTACCACACAACTGCCATCCCGATCAGAAATACCGCGGAGTGATCCGTAGCCCTTAGGCTCTTCCCAGATGCTGTCAGTCCATATATAACGGTCAGTATATTCGTTTTTCTCAGCCTTCATGCTTTCCTTAAACCAGGGATGGTCCCATGATGTATGTCCAGGTACCAGATCAAGCAGCACATGTATCCCCACCTTGTGCGCCTCTTTAAACATGCGCACTATATCGTCGTTCGTACCATAGCGCGGTGCCACCTTATAGTAGTCAGCCACATCATATCCAGCATCCCCAAAGGGTGAATCAAAGCATGGATTGATCCAGATGGCATTACATCCAAGCTCCTTTATATATGGGAGTTTTTCAGTTATACCGTTAATATTTCCTATACCATCACCATCGGTATCCTTAAAACTCTGCGGATAAATCTCGTAAAATACTGCATTATCAAGCCATTTCGGTCGTTTACTCATGGTCAATGGCCTCCTTATATCTGCTTATTTGCGTCATCAATAGCTTTCTTCCACTTGTCACGGCAACTGTCAATTATGGCATCAACATCCGCCTTCGGAGCCATATTCCATGTAAGATCCATACCTATATCAATGCCGGGTATATCATAGACATAACTAACTACGCCGACTTTAGGATCATTCATAAGCGGAATAGTTTCATTAATAGCACGCTGATCGAAATTGCCTTGTTCAGCATCACCAATATTTGTATTATAGTCTTCAAACCCCGGAACAGGATTGGTATAAAGATTCCATGCAAATGCTATCTTCCAAGCTCTGTCAGCATCATAACAAGCAGGGATTACCTGGAAATTATCATCAAATACCGCAGCATAATTCTTTGCCTTCGGACCCTTAGGAAAAACAACAAATCCCATATCAAAATCAGTGCAGCTCATCTGACCATAGGCTTCAGCAATATAGCCCTGATCCACCATGAAAGCAGCTTTGCCTTCCATAAATTCTTCCCTATAGTAATCCCATGGCTTATCTATGGAGGTGTGATCATCGAATTTGTTAAACATCTCCACACACCATTTAAGTGCTTCTATAGTCTCAGCTGACTCAAGCTCATAGGTAAATTTCCCTTTTTTGTCCTTTCCTATCAAAGCTCCACCGTTTGAGGCTACTGCAATCCCGGGCATGATACTTTCATTAAGAGTCAGACCGTATACATCATCTACTCCATCCCCATCTAGGTCCCTCTGACACTTTGCCATAAGTTTTTCAAACATGTCCCAGGTCCAGGTTCCTTTTTTCTGTGCCTCATAAATGCTGTCAGGATCGATTCCTGCATTTCTTAATACCTGCTTATTGAAATACACTCCGTCCCTCGGCTCCGAATAGCCTGCATAAAAGGCATATATGCTTGAACCGTACTTATATCTTTCATGTATCTTGTTTCTGGCAAATTTTTCTTCACTAAAATCAAGGCAGTCAAGAGAAGAAAGATCATACATCATGCCGGAAAGAAAAGCCTTGTTTACAGTATCCTCATTATGAAGTGTAAATACATAATTATTGCTGTCTCCGCCATTTGTTACATAATCAACAAAATCCGAACCGGCCGAACCCCAGTCAGATACAGCCATTTCTTTGATGTTGAAATTATAATTCTCCATCATTTCTTTACGGTATTCATTTACAGCTTCTTCATATGCATTTTTAGGTATCGACTCATAATAAGAATCCGACGGGTAACTCCACCAGTCTCTTATGACTATCTCCATTCCACCAAGATCTATATTATCATAATCAATCTGGCTTGCTTGTTTTTTCTTTGAAACCGTTACCTTACATTTATATACATTTCCTTTTTCATCATAAACGGTTATGGTAGCAGTACCCGCTTTCTTAGCCTTTACTTTACCGCTCTTGTTTACTGTAGCGATTTTCTTATCAGATGTTTCATACTTCGTAGCTGTAGCACCTTTAAGTTTAAGCTTTGCTGCCTCTCCGACTACAAGCTCAATTTCTGATTTATTTAACTTTGCCTTGGTAGCAGCCTGGACAGCCACGTCCGCCTGACAAAAAGGTGCCACTACAGTTGATATTGCAAATACGGAAGCAGCCAATGCTCCTCCTGCATGTCTATAACTCATATATATTCCCCTTTCACATGACAAATCTTAATCGTATACTCATATTAACGTTTTATGTGTACATTACTTTATGGTAATATACATAGCAGGTCTTACTCCAAGTCCATGAGAAGTCCAAGTATTGACCGGAGCACCGTTAGTATACTCAAGTCCGCCTTCCGATCCGACAAACAGAACATATGCAGGATCAGCCGCAGGAGTTCTTAACCACCATCTTCCACCTGCATTTTCATTCCATGAATATGAGGTTCTGCGTTTTTCATCATGTGCAAGCATCTTCTTTGAAAAACCGTATTTTTTATTTAATACATCTGACAGAGATAAAAGGAATACCTTGTCTTTTGTACTCTTTGAATCTTCATTTTTTATTGTTGTTTTCTTTATCAGCTTCTTTTCGCTTTTGTTAAATGCAAAATCACAGAAAGAACTGTTCAGCCATTCACGTAAAGTACATGTCTCCCATGTCACATATGCATCCTCTGCATTGTAAGGTAGGCAGTCCAGTGAATACTTACTTATTACAAGGATCTGCTTTTTTGTCTTACTGAGGACTATCCACTCTATGGGCTCTCTGCCGTTAGCAAAATTTCCGTCTTGCTCATAGGCACCAAACTTAATGATATCCCCCTGCTTTACTTTGGAGAAATCATACTTAGTCTTATACCCTGGATCAAAACTTATAATATTTGTATTGCTATCACCCAGAGAAACCGATTTCGTTATCTCACGGCTTTTCCATCTATAATCATAACTTTCGCCTTTTTGGCTGCTTTTATATCCTTCATACGCATATGCACGAATAGTTACAGTATACTTTCCGGGACCAATATTTGAAAATTCAAAGGTTCTTTCTTTGCTGCCGTCCTGCGGGATATCATTGGTCATGCCAAATATATCCTCACTGCTTATCTTATATGGGCCATAACCGCATAATTCCTTACCTGAGTAGTATAATTTATATAAGTCACCGGTATAAGTATTACTTATTACTCCTGATTCTGCACTTTCAACCTCAAGAATCACTTGATATCCATCAGGATAATATTTGTCATTTTCCCACTCATAATAGGTCTGCTTCGGAAATGTGATCTTTATTTTGCCGTTTTTGCTGTCGGATTCTACCTTGCAAACAGGCTCATAGTCCGTTATCAGCATTTCATTTGATCCACCGGCCTTTGCATCCGTTTTTCCGCATATCCCCAGTGCCAATGTTAGTGTTAATGCCACTGCCAATACTTTTAAAAGTTTCTTCATTATCGCTACCCTCCATCCGGTACATAATGTAGTGATTATATCATATTTTGTTAGGCTTTACAATCAAAAATCTGTCTCTCAAAACTGTCTTGGGCCACTTACAGCATAAACTCAATCTGTTCAAAAATTTCTTTAAAATTTATCTTACATTTACCATCCCAAATATTTATTTGCACTTCATCATTAAAACTATATTCCGTAGCCATATCCGATTTTGAAAAATCATAAACCAATACAGTAAGGTTTTCAGGATTAACTATCCAATATTCCCTGACCCCCGCATTTTTATATTTTCTCAGTTTTCTCACTACATCATGATGCCAATTTGAAGGAGAAAGTACTTCCACTATAAAATCGGGTGCTCCCACCACACGCGGTCCCTGTAACTTGTCACGGTCACATACTACAAAAATGTCAGGTTGCACGATAGTCTTATTGTCACCGTCAAGCTGCACATCGGTAGGTGCATCGAACGGCACACATGAGCCTTTGTTCGACAAAATGAAATTATTGATCTTATTAAAGATCAAACCACTAATCCTTTGATGTACCAATACCGGAGAAGCCATATCATAAAACACACCATCTATCATCTCAACTCTCGTACCTTCCGGAAGAGCCAGATAATCATCCAATGTTTTTGTGTTATCTGCTTTGCCTAAATATCTGACTTTTAAAGCACTGCTCTCATCAACAGAACCATATCCTCCGGCATCTTCACAAACATAGTTTAATCCTGTTTCATTGTCTGCCTGCTCAAATATATTCCATAAAGCTTCAAGCGTTTTGCGCCTGGGTGCTGTCGTTATCTTCGAGAAAATTTTCTGAACTGTGCTCAAGGGAACCCCTGATTTTTCAGCTATATACTCGCATGAAAACCCATATTCCTTTTTCTTGGAAATCATTTCATCTATAGTCATTGCCCTTTCCCTCCAATATTCCTTATTCATTTATATTATATTCCATATTGTTAAAAAAGTCAATGTCCGCATTCCGTTTTTATTCCATTTAAGTCGGCATAGTATGAACTAAAGCACCAAATAAACTAACCACTATATATGCAAAAGGCAAGCTCTATAGCAAAAAACTGCCGGAAGCATGATAAATACTGCCTCCGGCTTAATATATTAATAACCTATATATTTAACACCTTTATTCTTTATATTTATTACTCGATGAATAAAACTCTTCTCCTGTATCTAAGCATACCGCAGCCAACCTGCCACCGGGGAATGGAGCTCCACAGTCAATTGCAATATGATTATTTTTCTTATAAATATACCCTGGCTTAGGGTTACCCTCTATAGTCTGAGTAGGGGTATGCCCCGTTACTACATAGGTATCTTCAAAGTACTGGGTATCGTAATCCGGTCTCTCCCATACCAGATCATTTAAGGAATAATCCTCAATATCCTTCTCCGGGGAATAGTTGCCTAAACCTGCATGCACCAGCAGATATTTTTTCTCGGCAACCATAGTTTCCTCGTAGATCGAGAAGTCCTTTATATAATCAATAACATCCTGCTTGGTGTCGGAGTCCAGTTTACTAAACTCATCTATAGTTGTGCTGCTGCCATTATATTGCCATGTAAGCAGATTATCTATCATCTTTTCATCCATTTCATTTATAGATTTGTCCGTTATTTCCTTCGTAAGAAATTCTAAACATTCTAATGCCATAAGCTCATGGTTACCGACGAGACATATAACATTGGGCATATTCATAAGTTTTAGGAGAGTCTTGATCGGATTCGGTCCCCTGTCAAGTATGTCCCCTAAAATATATAAAGTGTCCGTATCTTGTAGTTTGATCTTATCGAGTAATTCCACGAACTTATCGTATTCTCCATGGATATCGGATATCACATATGTCGAAATAACCATCGCCCCCAATCATAATATTCCTCGCTTATATTTTCTGTATGAGTCACAACAAATTACTCTTCATCATGCTCTTGGCAACTATGCCTCATACTCCATAATCCTGACTATATACTCTTCAAACATTGGCAGTGTAAAGCGGACATATCCGTGTTCGCTTCCGTCCAGTACTCCTCGTTTTACAAGTCTATTTCTGTAAACACTATACTCGTTATCAGCCATTGAGGTTAGGTCTTTGATATCCTTAGCTTTACCATTCTTAGATTTTGCAACACCATATGCAAACTTGCGGTCCCCGGAAGACATCTCAGATACCACTTTCTCATATACATAGTCCTCCAGATAATTTCTGACCAGAGGTAATGCCTTCTTATAATCACCATCCATTTTAAATGTAAAATGCCCGAGTACCTGAAAGGCAAAAGAATAGCCCTTTGTAAGTGCTGCCATTTTATTTGCGGTATCGGAATCAACGTCAAAGATTTCTTTATAATTTTCCGCAATGTTTCCAGTGTTTAATGGTCTTAACTCTATCTTTGGAGCTCGGTATAAAAATGTCAGGCTTTTGTCATTCTGCAGATTATTGATATTTTCATATAGTCCTGTCATAAGCAAAAAAACAGGGAGATCCTTTCTGATCAATATCTGGAATGTACTGGCAAATACCTTTAAGTGCTCCGTCACCGTGACTTCATCAACACAGATAAGAACCTTTTTATGATTCTTTTTTAAACTTTCCAGCATCTTCTCCAATGCTACCTGAATGCTCGATATCGGCACACTGTCCTTTACTTCCAGTCCTATACCAAATATTGAAAGATTAATGCTGGCATTTTTAAATATCCTAGCCAGAGCATTTTCACTACCCAGATTAGCGGCCAGATCCTGTTGCATGTCCTGTAATGAATTTAGTTCCACTACTATCCAGTCTTTGTCTTTTTTTATCTCCTTAGCTACTTCCGTCATAAAAACTGTTTTTCCGCAACCTCTTATACCTGTGATCATATATATCTGTTGCTCACAGGGTTCTGATAAAAATGAATTGATTATTTCGTTTTTCTGCACATTTCTCGGTATCGACTGTAAAGGCTCTTTTCCAAATATCAAATTATACGGATTCGTCATTGGGATGCTCCTTTTATAGTTTTTATTTTCTTTTATTATTTTTTATTGTTTTTATACTTTTTTATCATTCTTTATTATTTTTTATCATTATAGTTTATTGGTCTTGGTATGTCAACTCCCCCATGCAAAAAACCATTTTCCTACTTCAATATCTTCTCTATCTGCACTTCCGTTGCCTCCGGCAGTATCTTTTTGAAATGCTTTACTATCTTTTCGTAAGATTCCTCGGGGCTGTGTTTATATACTGTATCGGTAAACTTCTTTCCAAAATGCTTTTCAGGAGTGGTGTATTCTGCTATGCCCCAGCCATATCTGTCACCGTTTTTATCTGTGGCATATTTAAAGTCACTTGTTATTACATAACACAACTTCTGCAATTTTGTGATGGTGCCGTCAAATCCTTTTCGCCCATTTTTACTGTAGTTTCCGATTTTCTTCAGAGGCTTTGAAAGTATTGGTGCATTTTCATCTATAAGTTCGAACAGTTCTTTTTCATTGCGGGATGCCAACCCGTCATCATATCTGGCATCAAAATCATAACCGTCCCTACGGAAGTTCGCAAAGTCAGGAAACCATTTGGCACTGATGTACATAGCCTTGTTTTTCAGGAATTTACCATAGGCGCATCCGCTTTTCCTGATAACCGGTCCCTTCCATTCCCAT
>JAEEVK010000115.1 GCA_016287095.1 Lachnospiraceae bacterium | reverse complement strand
GTTCCGGATTTTTGAGCTATTGTTATAGGTGTTATTGCAGTAGCTGCTATATCTGTATGGTTGGCATCACCTACTACCTTATACCAGACATAATAGGTATCTGCTTTTGTCCCTGCAGGAACTGATGTACTCCATCCGGTTGCCGGAGGGGTTTTGGTATCAGTACCAAGTGCATACTGCATCTCGCCGCCGGTTACACTTCCCTTTGTTACAAGCTCCTGTGCAGAACCGGTATATGTCAGTGCTATCTTAGCTTCAGGTGTCTTACCGATCACAGGGGCTGTCTTTTTACCTATTGTAACTTCAACATAAGCAGCTTTAGTATCATTATAACCTTCATTACCAATTACCTTATACCATACCTTATATTTTCCTGCAGCCTTTCCCGTAGGGATCTTTTCATTGTATGTTCCATTCTCGGCAAGTGCATAAACCATCTTTCCGTTAGTAGCTGTTCCGGCTTTAACAAGCTCCTGGTCTGTGCCATCACACACAAGACCGCTCTTTGCCACGGGCACAGTTGCCACCAATGAATCAGCCTTTAATACTGTAAGTGTACCGTTTACATATGTTATATCATAGTTTGCAGTTACATCTGTCTCGCCATCCTTTATTACAGCATCGCTTGCTTTATTCTCAATAGTTCCAACTGCTGTTTGGCTTCCGGTAACCTTTACGCTCACTATACTGTCACCCTCTGCGAGTGCTGTATTTGAGAAGGAATTCTTTGTCAAGGCGGTTCCGTCAAAGTTCTTTGAAGCACTGTCAGCTGTAATAGTCAGTGCCTTCTTAGAAATGCTTGCTGAAACATATGAAGCTGCAACATCTTTATGTGTTTTATCACCTACTACCTTATACCATACATAATAGGTTCCTGCATTTTCAGCCTCGGGTACCTTATCAGTATATTTTGTATCGTCAGGAGCTTTATTTGTTTCAGTCAAAGCATAGTACACAGTTCCGCCTACTGCTGAACCTGCTTTTACAAGAGCCTGCTTCTTTCCGTTGTAAACCAGACCAGATATGGATACCGGAGCTGTTAAAGAAGTATCAAGCTTTACAATACTCCAATCATATGTCTTATCCGCAGTATCAGTTGCTGCAGCCCATGTTTCAGGCTTGGACAGATCACCCCAGACATAGGATACACTTCTCATAAGGGTTCCTGTATTAGTAACCCTATCCTCATTCAATGTAGCTGTTGCTGTATAATTACCTGTCTCGGTATTCTTGTTTCCGGTTAAAGTATAACCACAGTTTGTTTCTTCTTCAATAAATGCGATCTCACTACCGCTGTATGCAAAAGAATCAGTAGTCGGAACAGGTGCCGAACATATCAACTTAATATTTAAAAAATTGTCTGTTCCGCCAAGCAGGTTACCACACTCATTACTTGCCGGAGTTATGATTTTCCCTGAAAAGTATCCATAAAATATTACTCCGCCTTCTTTAAACTCTACATGTTCACCACATATTATGATATTCCCTTTATAAGTATTAAAATCAAGGGCCCTACTTCCTATTTTCTTTACCGATTTTGGAATAACTGTATCTTGTTTATAGCTTGCTCCAGCGCTAAATGCATAATCTCCTATTTCCTCAACACCTTCTGAAATAGTAAGTGAGGTACAAAATTCAGAGTTTTTAAACGCCCAATTACCAATTTTCTTCACATTCCCAGGTATTATTATTTTCTCCAGATAATTTCCGCAAAATGCATAATCGCCTATTTCCGTAACATTAGCAGGTATTTCATAAGTTTTTTCTCTCTTACAAGGGGGATACCAAATAATCTTATTACCGTCTTTACTAAATAGTACCCCATCTATAACAGAAATAGCGGTATTATCCGGATCAACACTTACAGAAACTAAAGAATTACAATATGAAAATAAACTTCCCCATGCTATTTGGTTAGCATTTTTCCCTATATTTACACTCTCAAGATTTTTATTTTCGCGAAATGCATTTTTCCCTATTTTTTCAACATCTTCAGGAATAGTAAGTGTCTTTATATCACAGTTTGCAAAAGCACTTTCTCCTATCTCCTTTATTCCGTTTCCCAGGTTAACGATAGTCAGGGAACTACACTGTAAAAACGCTTCCTTCCCGACTCTAGTAACACTATCAGGGAGAGATATACTCGTAATCTTACTAAAACTATTAAATGCACCATTTCCGATCTGAGTTATTCCATTTCCTATTATAACAGATGAAATATTATTACCCAATTTTCCCCAAGGAACTACATTAGCTACAAATTCAGAGCCCTCAAAGTCTTTCATAGCACCTGTACCGCTTATGGTAAGAGTATCACCTGCTGCATTTATGCTCCAAATTACATTACTTCCGTCACCATCAGCACCGCAGTACCAATATGTGGGATCATCAACAAAGTTAGCCTTTACTGTCACAGCTTTTGCAGGCATCGTAAAGGTAGTAGAAGTTGCATTAGGATCTGCAAAAGTTACTCCATCCTCACTTGTCCATCCTGTAAATTTCTTCCCTGCACCAGGAGCATACGCATTAATGGAAATTGTTGTACCTTCAGCAGCAAAATAAGATGATGCCTTTCCGTCTGTCACCGTAACATTATATCCATTAACAAAATTTGCAGTTATGGTAACATCCTTTGCAGGCATAATAAATGTAGTGTCAGCAGAATTTGCTTTAGCGAATTCTACATCATCACTGGTCCATTTTGAAAAAAGCTTTCCGTTTTGAGGATTATTTGCTTTAATAGTTACTGTTTTCCCTGCTACGGCCTTAGTTTTGTTAGCGGTACCATCTACCATTGTAATGGTATAGGTAGTTGCATCAATGTGACTTCCCGATATATCCACTTCATGATCAGGCATGACAAAGGTAGTAATCTCAGCAGTTGCATCATCAAAAACTACATCAGGACTGGTACTAGTCCATGATTCGAATGCTTTCCCGTCTATATCATCAGCTTTGACAGTGACTGTTGAACCCGGTACGGCTGTAGCTACAGCTGTTCCACCCGTTACAGTAACATTATATCCTTGAGCAAATTGCTTTTGAATAAATGTATCAGTATATCCAGGCTTAACAGCTGCCTTCCATTGCTCCTCTGTTCCTTTATATATTAGTTTTCGAGGACCAAACCTCATCTCAAATGCGTTGACTTGAATATCAACTACGCTATATGGAATTATCAATTCTGTAATCGATGATAAGCTAGTAAAAGCATAATTAGATATTGTCTTTGTTCCGTCAGGGATTTCGTAAGATCTAATCCCTTCTGGACAGAATTTAAGGTCTGTCCCTGTTTTATCGTAGAGTACACCGTTTTTGCTGCTGTAGTATTCGTTTTCAGGATCTACATTAACAGCACCAAGATTATAATTGTTCTCAAAAGCTTCGTAAGCAATTTCGTTTACATTGGCCGGAATATTTATCGTTGAAAGATTTGTACTACCACCAATCACTTCTGACCCTATTTTCAGCAGGCTCTCAGGCATAATTATCGTTGTAAGACTACCATAATACTGGAAAGCACGTACCGGGATATTTGTTACTCCTTCTCCAATAACTACTTCTTTTACTGAATAAATGCAAATATCGCTTCCCGATTTACAGTTATTCCATGGATATATATCTGTAGGAGATGTATTGTAGTGCTCCATTATCTCTCCGTTACCACTAAATGTCAGTCTGTAGTATGTCTTCCCATTTACAGTCTCCATCTCGGTAATCTCCCATGTAACATTATCTCCTTCTGTGCCACAGCTTCCGCTTCCAACAACTGTCGGGTCGTTCGCCTTTACGCGAATAACTCCTTCCGGCAGTGTCCCGATCACCATGACCAGAGCCAGTGTCAGCACTGTCATAGCCTTTAACAGCCCCTTAGCGGTTCTTATCTTCATACTTTGCCTCATCCGAAACAGTCCTCCTTTTTGGTGGTGTCTTTAATTATTTATTGATTTTCTTGAGATATCTCATCGGTCAGATAACCATATGATTCTTACTGAAAATATTATCTTTTAATTTGCCTTCTTAGGAAGTTCAATTCCCCAGCCACCTGCAAGGTATCTTCTGAGTATCGTAACATCCTTAGGAGTAACCTTTCCATCTCCGTCTATATCTGCATTCTCAAGTGAAACTTCAACATCCCAGCCACCGGCAAGATATCTTCTGAGTTTCGTAACATCCTTGGGTGTTACCTTTCCATCTCCGTCTATATCACCAACCATTATATCACTTTCAGGCTCACCGTTATTGTTTGAAGGATCATCTTGCGAAGGCTCATCATCCTGTGTTTGACCAGACCCGTTTCCGGTTTCAGGATCCTCATTATCTGTGTTGGTATTAGACTCTTCGTTCTCTCCGGCATTACCGTTATTGGTATTAGTACCCGAGCCATTATTAGACTCATTGTTTGATTCATTGCCCGACTCGTTGTTGGTTCCATTTCCGGACTCGTTGTTGGTTCCATTTCCGGACTCGTTGTTGGTTCCATTACCTGACTCGTTGTTGGTTCCATTTCCAGACTCGTTATTTGCGTTGTTAGCGTTAACCGTAATAGCCTGAGTTGCAGTCTTGGTCACTCCATCCTCAGTGTAGCTTACTGTTACTGCATTATCGCTTGTTGCAAGGTTTCCGTTAGGAGTCCAGGTATATCCTGTAACTGCTGTGCTTGTACCATTTGAATATGTTGCTGTAACTACCATACCTGTTGCATCAAACTTCTCACCCTCTGTATAAATAATCTTAGTAGGTGCTGTACTTATAGTTATCGAAGAAAGAACAACCGGTTTAGGTATTTCCTTAAATGTAGCAGATACTGTCACATTACCGGCAGGCACTGTAAACTTGTTATCAGTAACAGTTACCGCTTTTCCGGAAGCATCCTTTACACTGATGCTTTCTAACTCATATCCTTCATCAGCTGTTGCAGTTATAGTTACTTCCTCACCAACCAGATAGAATTTTACTTCATCAGCATCAAGAGAACCTTCGCTGACACTTACTTTACCATTAACAACACCATCAGAAACCGCTACAGCAGCATATCCTATGACATTATCAGTATTACCGATTCCCCAGTCAACTGCCTTATATTCAACAAGCGAAGCTATGGGTACATAGATTTTCAAGTCTACTGAGCAATTATCAAAAGGATGACCACTAATAGATATATCATCTGTATATTTAGACAATAAAATTACCTTAGAAAGGCTTGAACATCCACCAAACGATCCAGCGGCTATCACATTAATATCCTTTGGTATTACAACATTATTAAGACTATTGCATCCACAAAAAGCACCTGAACTAATCTCTTTTACCCCATTAAGTTTCAGGGTAGTTAATTTAGTAAACCCATTTAATGCACCGGAATTAATACCCAGATTTCCGTTACCGTTAATTATTATGCTCTCTATATTATTGCTGCCACTTAAAATAGCGCTATTTAAATAAGTGAGTCCCTTTCCAATGGTAACATACTTTAAATCTAAACAATTTGATATTGCTGCAGAATTTATTACTCCCACACTATCCGGGATATCGATGGATTCTATCGCAGTACTTTTGAATATATAAGCACCAAGATATGTTACAGCACTACCCTCATCAAATACGACATCCTTTATGGAACTGCACTTATCAGTCCAAGGACAGTTTATATCGCCAAACCCGTGCCATGTTTCTCCATTTCCGGTAAAATGCAAGGTGAGATTTTCACCTGTGCCTGTCAGGTATGCCTTTACTGTATCACCGGAAGTTTCTCCGATATCCCAAGGGTCAGCCTCAGTACCGCTACCGGACGCTGACCGAAGGATATTAAAATCCGTTTCAGTTACTGCGGATTTATAATTTGCAGTCTCTGCTATAGTAATCCTCGCAATGTATCTACCGCGTTCAGTAGGTACAGTTGCAGAAAAGCTGTCCGCTCCATATACACTATACTCAACTGTTATTTCCCCGTTTCCATCATTGCCGGTGATAACAGGTGTGTTTATGTTATTACCCTCTTTACTGTCCGTTATAGTAGCCGAAGGAGTAATATCCTTTTTCTCTATGGTAAATGTTGTAGAACCATTTACCTTATATACGCCGCCTTCTTTATCTGTCACTTTAACAGTCGCAGTACCGGCATTGATGTTATCACTATATGTCACAGTATACTCACTTGAATCGATTCGTTTACTTTTAGCAGAGTCAGTCCAAACTTCAATATCAGGAGTCTTTTCTGTTCCATCATATGTGTAATCTAAAGAACTCTGCAGCTCAATAAAAGGCGAAGTAACCACCTTAAAAATATCAAACGTTGCTGTACCATTAACAGTATACTTTCCACCGCTTTTATCTGTAATAGTCGCAGTCGCAGTACCAGGCTGAATGTTATTACTGAATGTAACCGTATATTCATCGGAAGGTATTACAGTCTCACCATACTTGACAGTAACGGTAGGCTCTACCTCAGACCCGGTATAATCATAGAATTCCTTATCAAAAACAATAGTCGGATCATTAACTACTGTAGGTGCAGAGATACTGAAAGTTGCAGTTTTTTCACTTATAGTATATCTTCCACCTACATTATCGGTTATAGTTACTTTACCTGTATTTATTCCTATTTCTATATTGTTACTGTATGTTACCGTATATTCACTCGGATCTATAACAGTTTCACCATTCTTAACAGTAACCGCAGGCTCTATTGCAAGGCCTGTATAATAATTTTCCTGATTAAGGATAATGGTCGGATCTGCGACATTAACCGGTCCCATTGCACCGAAAATCTTAGGCACATTTTCTATTTTAGTCTTGGTTGTATCATCGATAGTAATTGCGTTCCACTGAGCTTCTGTTCCTGCGTAATATATAGATTTCAAACTACTTGTGAAAACATTCTTTCCAATAGTAGTTACCGAAACGGGTATACTTACCATATTAAGCGACATACAATTAAATGCATTGTCTCCAATTTCTGAAACATTTTCCGGTATAGTAATATTCACGATATGGGTATAGTAAAAAGCTTTTTCTCCAATTGATGTGATATTAGAAGGAAGCGTAACCGTCTTCAAGGCTCTACAGTAACAAAACATTTTCTCCGGGATTTCATTTAAATTTCCCAGTATTTCAACACTTTCGAGTGATAAACAAGAATAAAAGGCATTTTTCTCAATAGTTGTAACATTTTCCGGAATAACTATTGACTTTATACCCTTATATTCAAATGCACTTTTATCAATCTTAGTTACACTTGTAGCAATAACAGGTGAATCAAAACTAATTACGCAATATATGAGTTCTGTCTTATCCTTATTATAGATCAGCCCGTTCTCATAAGAATAAGTAGTATTATCGGGATCGATGTTAAAATTAGTAAGGCCTGAGCATCCTTGAAATGCTCCCTGTCCATAACCCATTTCTATCCAGTCAATATCGGATACATTCTTTGGTATACTGAACGTACTGAGTCCACTGCAATCAGCAAATGCTCCTTGCGCTATTCTTATTAATCCTTCATTAAGGTTTATCTCTTCCAATCTATTACACCGTTCAAAACAGTATGGGCCTATACATATAAGGTTATTGCCTGAAATATGAACTCTCTTAAGATTCCCTAAAGACTCAAATGCCTCACGCCCGGTTTTAGTTATACCGGAACCGATTTCCACCCTGGTGATTCTGTTCGAATAGCTATACCACGGTTGGTTACTGCTATCGAAGTAATTAGCCATTTCACCGGTTCCACCAATTGTAAGAGTGTATGCATTCTCCTCATTCTCATCAATGGTCACCTTTTCACCATTTAAAGAGAGTGCCCATGTCACATTATCACTCTCTGTTGCTCCACAAGTACCACTTGTTGGGTCATTCGCCTTTACACGAATAAGTCCTTCCGGCAGTGACGCAATCACCATAGCTAAAGCCAGCGCCAGCGCTGTCATAGTCTTTACCAGACCCTTTTCCGGTCTTTTCCTAATACTTTGTCTCATCCGAAACAGTCCTCCTTTTTCTTTCCCTCTTGTTGAACTCCTGAGTTAGTTTTCATGGTAACTCCACTCAGCCGAATATCATTGTACCATAAATTAAGATAGTGTGGCAAGTAACTAAAAGTTAGTTCTTTATCCTATAATAAAAAGACACCACCCTTACTTCCTTACTCCAGAAGTAGTGGTAGTGTCTCCCATTGTCACATACTTATTAGCCTAACGAAATACCCCAGCCACCGGCAAGGGAACGTCTGAGTATCGTCACGTCTTTAGCATTTACAATGCCGTCTTTGTTAACGTCGGCATATTCTTCTTTTATCTCTACATTCCAACCACCGGCAAGATATCGTCTGAGGATAGTTACATCCTTGGCATTTATGATGTCGTCGCCGTTTATATCACCTGTTTTACCGGGTTCTTCTTTTTCTTCGGATTCTTCTTTTGCTCCCGGTTCTTCTTTTCCTTCCGGTTCTTCTCTTCCTTCCGGTTCTTCTTTTCCTTCCGGTTCTTCTTTTCCTTCCGGTTCTTCTCTTCCTTCCGGTTCTTCGGCTGCACTTACTACTACCTGTACATCGATATCTTCTATCACGTTATAGTTATCGGTGTCCGCCGGAGTATATCTTGCCTTAAACGTATTAGTCCCTGCATTTCCAACTGATTCAGAC
>JAEEVK010000114.1 GCA_016287095.1 Lachnospiraceae bacterium | reverse complement strand
AAAGACTTAAGCGTTTATGAACGTGCAACCGAATACGAGAAAGAGTTTGATATCACGCATTGGAGCTTTTATATGGCTTTTGATGATGAAAAGCCAGTAGGAGCAGTTACCATCGCCGCAAAAACAGAAAATCTATATATGCTTGCAGGACGTGATGATGCATGTGTTTTGTGGGATATCCGTGTTGCAGATGAATATAAGCATCATGGCATCGGCCAGAAAATGCTTGATCTTGCGATTAAGGATGCTAAGGCTGACGGCTATAGGCAGATGATCATAGAATGCCAGAACAATAATGTTCCGGCATGCAACTTTTACAGGAAGCAGGGCGCACTACTGTCAAAGATTGATATGTATGCTTACTATCAGGAGGAAGCCTGCAGGGATGAAGTGCAGTTCGTGTGGTATCTGGACTTATAAATCAATCAGAGGGACGGTTCTTTGATTGAAATTTAAATTGCAAAAGGCATTGAAAATAGGACATTCAGGAACATGGAAAATCAATCGGAGAACCGTCCCTCTGATTGAAGGAGATGGGGGAAAGGGAAAGATGGAATACAGCACAAAAATATCGGAAAGGATGTGGAACCAGCCGGACAAGGGCGAACTTGAGGCTGAGAGAGAGCAGACTTTCATAGATGATATAGTGCAGAAGGCACATATAGAAAAAGAATTATTGAGCAGTCTGGACGGAATAGAGACCGCATTTGACGGTGGAGCGGGAAGCGGCAGATTTTCCATCCTTCTTGCAAAGCATGGAATTCAGGTTACACATTTTGATATTTCACAGCCTATGATCGATAAGGCTAGAGAAATAGCTGAAAAAGAGGGTGTACTTGACAGGATAACATTTGTGAGGGGTGAGTTAGAGAATCTGTCGGCATATGAGGATAAAGCATTTGATCTTGTCGTGTCCTTTGATGCTCCGATATCCTATACCTATCCTGATCAGGAGAGAACCATAAAAGAGCTTGTGAGAATATCGAAAAAGAAAATAATCATTAGCGTTTCCAGTAGGCTCGGAGCATTACCTTATCTGGCAAATCCGATACAGAAAAATCAGTTTATACTGGATGCGAATTGTGATAATTCATGGGTGCAGTGGTGTATTGCGAGCAAGGATCAGATGGTTAAAAACTTTAGTTTCAGCAAAGATAAATTGTTAGAAACATATGAGAGCGGGTTGCTCTGTGATGTTGAAGAAACTAAGAAAGCATATGATAACGGCGAAGTACCGTGGAGTATTTCATATCATTTTATGCCTGATGAACTGGAGAATACTTTAAAAGAATGCGGAGTAAAGAATATCTCTTTGGCAGGTCCCGGGGCATTTGCCAGAACATTACCAAACGAAATACTGGTAAAGATTATGAATGATCCGAAACAGAAAGAAGAATTCCTTGACTTTTGTCATATGTATGACAGTAACCCTTATGTTTGCGGAATGGGTAAGGACAACCTTTTTGCAAAAGGTGAGATAGTTTAGAAAAAGCGTTGGGATATATTGGGATGTTTGGAGAGGACTAATGAAAGAAACAACAAAAAGGGTTTATTATATCGACAACTTAAGATGGATGACGGTCTCACTCCTGATATTGTATCATGCCGCTATGGCTTATAATACATGGGGAGAGGCAAATTACATCTTTCTTGGTGCGGTGAAACCTATATCATCCGTAGTGGTTTTTATCAGTCCGTGGTTTATGCCCCTTATGTTTTTGCTTGCCGGAATGTCCTCAAAATACTCTTTGAGAAAAAGGGGATATAAGGCATTTATATGTGAAAGGTTTAAAAGACTGGGAATTCCGTTTATTTTCGGCATAGTCATTATTAACCCGATTTTAAGCTATATAGCCGATGTCACGCATAATGGATATTCAGGTAACTATTTCGCCCACTATGGTACTTTCTTTTCAAAATTCACCGATCTTACTGGGTATGATGGTGGTTTTACGCTGGGACATTTTTGGTTTATTTCAGTGCTTATGGTTATCTCTCTTTTATCCTGCCTGATAATAAGGCTGGTAGATATGGTTCCGGAAAAAAACAGACAAAAAGCAAGATTACTGGTTGGGGTATTGTTAGGTATCGTGGCTGTAGCATCTTTTGAGATAACAGCATTTGGAAAATCGTTGATAACATATTTATGTCTTTATCTTTTAGGATATTACTATTTTAGCAATCAGGAGATTGTCAAGAGCATAGCAAAATACAAATGGCTGCTTATAGGCATTTTTGTACCAATAGCTTTGGCTAATACTATCCTGTATGTATATGTCGGTGAATATCAAACATTAAATACTATTTGCATGTACGGCTCATTGGCATTTGGAATATTAGCATTGTTGAGCCTCGGACACGATCATCTTGACTTTACCGGTAATTTCTGCAAGTTTAGCTCAAAGGTGTCGTATGTTCATTATATCATTCATTTCCCTGTAGTGGTACTTTTTCAGTATTGTTTTAATGTGATCAATGTCGGGAATATTGCTAATTTCTTTTTGACGCTGGTAGTTTCTTATCCGGTGACGTATCTTCTATGTTATGCAATTGATAAAACTAGGTATCTCAGGATTATGTTTGGATTGAAAAAGAATAAATGATTAGCTTGTAAATAGTGACTACTTTTCTTCTTAAAAAGCAGTCACTAAATAACAGTTTGAGAGATAGGAAATGGAAAAATGATAGAAAATATTTTGACACATTGGAGATTGGATAATCCACGGATTGGTGACAGGTATCATAAGGATTCTGAAAGATTGATCTATAAAATCGAAACGTCATCAGGGGATTATCTGCTTAAAGGTTTTCCGGGGGAGAAGCCGGAAACTACGATACAAGGAAATGTTAACGCCCATCTGTTTCTTGGAAACGAGAATGGAATGGCTCCGACACTCTATACGACAAAAGACGGAGCATACTATATAAAGGAGCAGGATTACTGGTTTTATCTGATGGAGTTTATTGATGGCAGACAGATGGAGGAGACTCCAGAGGATGCATTTAAGCTCGGTCGGGCGACACGCAAAATGCATTTACTGCAGGGATATAAATATAAATCTTCGGAAACACAGAGCAAGGAAAGATTCTATAGTTGGTTCAGAGATCATGAGTTTGTGAAAGAATTTGACAAGATTCTGGATGCAATTCCGGACTTTGAAAAACTAGATCAATGCTTTGTACATACAGATGTAGGACCACATAATGC
This sequence comes from Lachnospiraceae bacterium, assembly GCA_016287095.1. Taxonomy (GTDB): domain Bacteria; phylum Bacillota; class Clostridia; order Lachnospirales; family Lachnospiraceae; genus RUG11977. The sequence goes on along the minus strand of JAEEVK010000114.1, from coordinate 5,596 downwards.
GATGCTGCGTGTAAACGGTGAAGTTGTATTTATCGATCTGGATGATGCAGGTATAGGAAGCCGATATCTGGATCTCGGATGGCCATTTATCATGCAGTTTGTTGATTTTAACCATGATACCGAGGAAATGAAATACCGCTTTGATCTTGCGTTGAGTTTTCTTAAGGGATATTATGATAACATGAATATTTCAAGAGAAGAGTATGAGCTAGTATTTCAAGGAGCAATACAAATGCACATTTCATACATGCAGAGTTACGGACCATACGCAGTTGACTCTCTATGGAAGATACTGCAATATGGAATGGAACAAAAAGAAATTTTATGGGAGAAAATATAAATATGGTTTATTACAAAGATGAAAAAATAACCATCAGAAGCATGGTGATAGATGATGCAAAATTATATTTCGATACATATATGTCATATGGTTGGCATCCTCAGATGGAAACATATGAGAATTATTATAAAGAACAGGAAAATGGGGAAAGAATAGTATTTGTACCGGAATATGAAGGAAAAGTGTGCGGGATATGTACCCTTGTGTTACATCCCAAGGAAGGACCTTTTGCAGGAAAGGGATATCCTGAAATTGTAGATCTTTGCGTATTTTTTCATATTCATAATCAGGGAATCGGAAGCAAACTCCTCGATGTGGTTGAGGCTGAGGCAGCAAAGATATCTGATACGGTATTTCTTGCTGTTGGTTGTCATTCAGGATATGGAGCAGCCCAGAGGATCTATGTAAAACGTGGTTATATACCCGATGGAAGCGGAGTCTGGTATCAGGGAAAGGTGTTGGATCAGTATGCTCCTTGCGTAAACGATGATGACCTGCTGTTATTTATGTCAAAGAAATTAAGGTAATTTTGTATCGCGAATGAAAAATGATAAGAAGGAGTCAAGATGGTCAGTTTAAAACCTGTAACAAGAGAAAACCTTGAAGAAGTACTTGCATTAAGGGTGAATGAAGACCAGGAAAAGTATGTGATCTCGAATGCAGAATCACTCTCACGAGCATATGTGTATTTCGAGACAGCATATCCCTTTGCCATATACGATGATGATACTATTGTGGGCTTTATTATGATGGGCTATTATGAAGTAAAAAGGTATTATACTCTCTGGGAATTCATGATAGACAGTAAGTATCAGAATAAGGGATATGGCAGGCAGGCTCTGAAACTTGGATTGAATTTTGTAAAGGAGAAATTCGGACCAGTGGATATTTATACAGGAGTAACACCAGGAAACACTGTAGCTAAAAAGCTGTACGAATCGGTAGGTTTTGAGAGTACAGGACTGTTAGAACTGGGCATGGAAGAAATGAGGTTAAAGCAATGATAGATTTTAATACGATTACTGCATGTGGGGAATGCTGCATGGGATGTAAGAAAAAGCTGGAGGATATATGCTCCGGATGCATAGAAGCGGACGGACGTGTTCCGGAATGGGCCGGATCGGGTGTGTGCAAGATTCATGCCTGCTGTAAAGAGCATCATGCAAAATTCTGCGGTCTTTGTGAAAAGTTTCCTTGCGAGAAGCTTCCTCAAATGATTTCATGGAATCCAAATATAGTTGAACACCTTAAGAATCTGGCAACACAGTTCCGGTCCGAAATGACCCGAGGAGAATAACATGATACTGATATTTGATTTCTTTGAAACACTGTTAAATATAAAAAAAATAGATTTTAATTGCGGATTAAAGCCATTATGGGAAAAGCATTATAAAGATAAGTGTTCTTTTGAAGATATCTGTAAATTCGGAGAAGAATTATTCGTGCTTTTTCAGAATATGCATAAAGAGGGTAAGGAGTTTCCTTTTGTAAAGGAGGAACTTCCATTATATGCAGAAAAATACGGCGGTGAAGTAATCAGCATGACTACTGAAGAAGAGGCTGATTTCCTGATGCTGTGTAATGATATGGAACATATTCCGGGTGTAAAGGATATGCTTGACGAATTTGGAAAGGACAGGATACCAATGTACGTTCTGTCAAACAGCGGTTTCACTGCAAAAGCACTTTGGACGATCCTTAACCGCTTTGGAATAGGACAGTATTTCTCTAATGTATGGTCAAGTGCGGATTACGGAAAGATTAAGCCTTGCAGGGAGTTCTTTGATATGGCTATTAATGCAGTACTTTTAGAACATCCGGAGGAGAGAAAAGAAGAAATCTTGTTTATCGGAGATACATATAGTACTGATATTATAGGCGCTTATGATGCAGGTATAAAAGCCGTGTGGATCAACAGAAAAAAAGAGGAAGATACCCTAAGATATGCAACATATCAGATTGCAGAAACAAGCGGACTGTTCGACATCGTCTATAAGAGAAAAAATAATGTTAGAAAGGGTAAATAAAAATGATAACAGATACATTTGATAATTTAACAGAGGAGATAATAAAGGTAGGACGTAATGAAAATGCCAAGAAAGTGGATGCATGTATATTAACATTCTCAAATGAGATTCTGAAATATGTACTTGAACAGTATGACTGCACGAAGCTAGGTGATCTTTATTCTTCAAACGGAGCCAATCCCGTGTATGGCTTTTCATATAACGGAAAGGAATTCGCTGTATATATGTCATATGTAGGCGCACCGGGATGTGTTGCGGATATAGAGGATACAATGACGGTAATCAATACTGATAAATATGTTGTGTTCGGCGGAAGCGGCTGCCTAAATAAGGATATAGCCAGGGGCAGAGTTATGGTTCCCACAGCAGCATATCGTGATGAGGGTACCTCGTATCATTATGCGCCGGCATCGGATTATATCACAGTAAAGAACAGTGATGTTGTGGCTGCCTTTATGGAAGAGGCAGGACTTCCCTTTATTCAGGGAAAGACTTGGACTACGGATGCTGTGCATCGTGAGACAAGGGGTAATTTTGAAAAAAGAAAGGCCGAGGGCTGTATATCCGTGGAAATGGAATGCGCAGCCGTACAGGCCATGTGTGACTACAGAGGACTTAATGCATATTTCTTCTTTACATGCGGAGATCTTCTGGATGCACCTAAATGGGATGCAAGAAAGGAAAAAAATCAAAAGAAGCACACTCAGCACGATCCCGGTCATTTTGAGATTGCGCTGGAACTGGCATCATATATTGTAAAATAGTGATTATATATCAAGAATAATTATAATTTAGGAGAGGTGACAAATTATGATCTTATTGGTAATTGATATGCAGAAAGGTATCGTAGATGAAGAACTGTACGCTTATGATACTTTTATAGAGAGGACGGTTAGATTGATCGAAGCTGCCAGAAAAAACAATGTTGAGGTAGTATATGTACGACATGATGCAGGTCCCGGCAGTGGAATGTCTGTTGGAGACGATGATTTTGAAATCGCAGATCAGGTTCGCCCCGAACAAGGAGAAAAGGTTTTTGAAAAAACAATAAACAGCTGTTTTGGAAATAAAGACTTTAAGGAATATTTGAAACAGCAGGAAGACAAGCGCCTGATGATAATAGGTTTGCAGACAAATTATTGTATAGATGCCACAGTTAAATCTGCTTTTGAAAGAGGCTTTGAGGTTATCATTCCGGAAGGAACAAACAGCACTTTCGACAATGATTATATGACAGGTGAAACTACCGTCAGGTATTATAACGAAGATGTCTGGGAAAATATTGTTGATTCTGTAACCATCGAGGAAGCCTTAGATATGTTGTCGGGAAAATAATGAGGAAATAAAAAATGATTAAACCTAACAAATTAAAAAAAGGTGATAAAATAGCCATAGTCAGTCTCTCATGGGGCGGTCTTGGTGATGCTGAACTGATCCATAAATACCATATAGCCAAAGAAAGATTGGAAAAAGATTTTGGGTTGGAAGTTATAACTATGCCCAATGCGCTGAAGGGCAGTGCATATATCTATGAGAATCCGGAGGCAAGAGCAAAAGATCTGATGGACGCCTTTAGGGATGAATCCATAAAGGGTATTTTTTGTGCGATAGGCGGGGATGATACTGTAAGATTATTACCGTACATAGATTATGACATAATCAAAAACAATCCCAAGATTTTTATGGGCTATTCAGATACTACGGTTAATCATTTTATGATGAACAAAGCCGGCTTGGTATCTTATTACGGACCTTCCGTTATGGCTGAATTCGGTGAATATGTAAAAATGGCCGATTATACAAAGGAGGCAGTGGAAAATATATTGTTTTCAGACTGCAAGGGATACGAGATAAAGTCTAGCCTGGTATACTCTAAGGACCATGTACCGTGGTCGGAAGAAAGTATTAATACCGCAAGGAAAATCATACCTGAAGAGCATGGGTATGAACTGTTGCAGGGTAAAGGCTCAGTAACGGGAAAAGTATTAGGCGGCTGCCTGGATGTTTTTCCTATGATAGTCGGAACGGAAATATGGCCCGCAGTAAGTGAATGGAAAGACAAAATATTATTAGTGGAAACCAGCGAAGAAAAACCGAGTCCCGACTTAGTGACGTATTATCTGAGAAACCTGGGTGCTCAGGGGATTTTTGATGCGGTTAAAGGTATACTGGTTGGTAAACCGCAGGATGAAATGTACTATGAAGAGTATAAGGAAGTATTTAAAAAGGTGATGAAAGAATTTCACTGTGAGAATTTACCTATACTCTACAATATCAATATCGGACATGCATTTCCTACAGGGATAATTCCATTAGGATTAGATATGCAGATAGATTTTACGGATAAAAGGATAATTATTGCAGAATAATAAGATGAAAGATTTAAGTGAACTTGATCGTTTTGAAACTGAACATCTGATACTCAGAAAGGCCAGACCTGACGATACGGAATATATGCTTAAAAATGTTTGGTCTGATGAATCATTATCAAAGTATATGTTATGGAAACCGACCTTTACAAAAGAAGAAGCCGAAGACAGAATGAAGAGAACCATGAATTATCAAAAATCAGCTGCGGCTTATTTTGTATGTTTAAAAGAAACGGATGAGCCTATAGGTTTTTGCGGGATAAAAGAGGTCTCTCTCGGAGTATATGAGGATAGCGGTATATGCATAGCTTCTAGATACCAGAGACAAGGATATGGGAAGGAAATGGTTAAAGCATTATTGTATATAGCCTTTAATTGGTTCGGCGGAAAAGAGTTTATTTATGGCTGCTGGAAAGAAAACACGCCTTCTGCTGCTCTTGCAAAAAGCCTTGGTTTTAAGTACACGCACAGTCTTGATGAAGTGCGTGAGTGGGATGGGATGAAATATACAGCAGATTATTATTTGATTACAGACTTGTCCCAATGCCATTAAACCGGTGTCATTCTGAGCGAAGCGAAGAATCTTTAAGAAATTTGAAATCTCGATATTGGTGAATAGAAATGGAAAAGAGCATTATTACGTTAACAGAAATGATCTATGAGGTAAAAAAGCAATTAACATATGAATTTAATTGTACAGTTGAAGATTTTTCAAAAAATGAGAACACAATAACTGTCTCAATTCTTCATGAGAAGAGACGAAAGTTTTCAGAAGAGAAATTCTTTATTCAGATGGCGACATTCGGAAAAGGCACTGTAATCTCAGCAGATGAAACGCTTCATCCTTGGCTTCAGGAATG
>JAEEVK010000113.1 GCA_016287095.1 Lachnospiraceae bacterium | reverse complement strand
ACGGAAAGCACCATAGCGGTATGAACGCTTTTCTTTAGTTCATCCTCCTGTTTTGCACCGTAATGCCTGGCTACCATAACATTGGCACCGACAGAAAGGCCCATAAAGAGATTACACAGAAGATTGATCAAAGAGCCTGTGCACCCTACTGCCACCAATGCATTGTCTCCGGCAAATTTACCGACGACTACAACGTCAGCGGCGTTAAATAATAGCTGAAGTATGCTTGAGAGCATCAGTGGTACCGCAAACTTTAACATCTTCGGCAGTACTGCACCCTCACACATATTCATTTCATATGATTTTCTCAATTGTTTTTCCTTTTTCCGGTATATCTGTAAATTAAATCATAAGGCAAAAGATCATTTCTGAGTCACGGAAATATCCTTCCCGTCAGTTTCAATGATCACACGGCCTTTTCTGGTTTTATATATCTGAACATTATGATCTTTTAATGTCTGATTTGTTTCTTCCGCTTCCTTTAATTCCTTTGAAGACGTGATCACCGCAAATTTCGGCTGTGTCTTTTTCAGGAGCTCGTCCAGGCCAGGCAGGTATTCACCGTGATGAGGCATTTTGATCACCGAGCAGATCTCCGGCTCGGTGGCGTTATATTCCTTTATCCTCTCTCCCATGGCATCTCCCATAAACAGGAAGGACTTTTCACCATATGAGATCCTGATGATAAGCGAAGAATTATTGCTGGGATCCTCGTCATAAACATCCTGAAGCGGAGCATCTACCGCTATCTTAATGCCGGCTATATCAAAGGAAGTGTCTTCCCTTAAAACAGATGCCGGTACTTTTTTCTTGTTTACAGCAGACTTGAAATTATCATATTCTCCCGAGGACTTTGGATAATTACTGGTGTAAATCTGCTTTACATCTTTGTTTTCCATGATCCTGGATGCTCCGCCCACATGATCCTTGTCAAAGTGAGTGATGAAGAAATAATCTATCGTACCGAGCTCTTTTTTATCCATATATTTCAGTATATCTTCTGCCGATTCGGCCTCTCCGGCATCAATAAGGATAGTTGCACCCGAATTATAAATAAGGAAAGCATCAGCTTTTCCTATCTCAAAAAATACAACTTTCATAGAGTCACCCTCCGAAACTCCCTGACCGTCTCCCTCATTGCCTGTAGGATCTGATGGTTCACCCGAAGGATCCGTTGCAGGATTTCCCGTAGGATCCTGCTTGCCTGTCCCATTATCACAAGCCGTCATTGCAAACAGCATTACGATCACCATGAATATAGCAGTGATAATGCTGAGTCTTTGTCCTTTTTTCATATATTTTGATGCTTTTAACATATTTTTTGTCTTGCTCCTGTCTAAAAATCCTCACATACTGTCTTCTATATCTTCATCAGATTGATAAAGTACGGCCTGCAGCCCTGAAAATGTCCTCGGCGCACTGCATAGGTACACGTAAAGAATCGGAACGGCCCACACCGATCTCAAGTCCGGGCTTATTATCTCCATGATAATCCGATCCGCCGGTCATGATAAGACCGTATTTTGCAGCCAGACCTTTTACTATCTGTTCATCCATGCCCATATTTGAAGAATAATATGTCTCTATCCCCATAAGGCCCATCTCTTTAAGCTCCCCTACCAGAGCATCTACCTCACAGGAGTTAAGTCCATAAAGCATGGGATGTGCCAAAACCGGTATTCCTCCGGCTGTAAGTATTGCCTTTACCGCAGTCTCCCTGGTCATATAATCCCTCGGTACATAACACGGTCCGTCATTCCCAAGATATTTTTCAAAAACCTCTGAGTTTGACCTGCAATATCCGTTATCAACAAGCCATCTCGCAAAATGTGCCCTGGTAATAACGCTGCTGCCGCTTATCTTTTTTATTGCCTCCAGATCGAGCGATATATCAAACTGCAGGAATTTTTCAGCAATTTTCAGGTTACGCTCTTCTCTTTTTACCCATGCAGTCTCTAAAACTTTCAAAAAATCTTGATTATTGATGTCTATAAAATATCCTAATATATGGACATCACGATCCCTAAAGCCTGCCGAAATCTCTATGCCGGGTATAAGTTCAACGCCATACTCTGCCGCTGCCTCCGAGGCTTCCGCTATACCACCTATGGTGTCATGATCAGTGAGTGCCATAACTGCCACACCCATCTCAGAAGCGTGTTTAACCACTTCTTTTGGTGATAATGTACCGTCCGATATATTTGAGTGGACGTGAAGATCCACAAGTTTTCTATTTGAAGTGAGTTTCATTGGTGCCTCCGTTGATATGATACTATTCACGCCCGGCCAAAAACACTCATAAACCATCCGGTCTTCGACCGTATGCCGTCGCTATCGCGACTCTTGTTTACTCGTGTATTTTGTCCAGCCTCCACGGCTTTATCAGGTCTAAAACAAATCTGCAAGCAAGCTTGCGATTTGCTTCCGACCTGATAAGCCGCGAATAGTATCCTATTAACAAATATGCCACACTTGAAGTAAAATTTCAAGTGTGGCTTTTAATTCGGTATTAAATTTATTTATTTAGTTTCTTTTTCAGTGCTTTCAACTTCCTTTACGGATGTAGGTGTAGGCTCCTTTGTGGGTTCCTCGGTAGGAGTTACATCATCTGCTTCTGTCGTATCTCCTTCATCAGTTATCTGACTGTTGTCGATATCTTCCTTACCGTCATCATCGGTCTCTGAATATCCTTCTATGATACCTACCAGAGTACCTGTTTCGGTGTACTTCTTGTAATCATCTTCGTCAAGTACATATACCTTGCACTCAGCTGACTCGCCGTTAAGCAGGAATGCGAAAATCTCTGTCTCTCCAACACCCTTTGCACGGACACGTCCGATAGTTGTAACAGAAGCGATATCTTTATCCGATGAATAGAAAACAGGTTTCTCAACTGTATTCAGAGGAGAAATGATAGTCTTCAGAGTTTTCTTCATGCCGATGCCGAGTACTATCTCCGACTTGGTCAGTTTAATACTGATGGCTGCCGGTCCGATCGTAACACTGCACTTTAATGTATCAGAAGGTGTCCCGTTCACTACCACTGTAGCGGTAACGATGCACTCTCCGTTTGAAATACCTGTGATGTACCCTCTGTTGTCAACATAAGCAATCGAAGTATCACTGGATCTGTATATAATCTTTGAGTTCTTAGGTGCATTGTAAACACGAAGTCTGAAAACACCGTCCTTTGCTATCGCAGCCTCGGTCACGTTAAGGCGGACAGTTTCGTCAGCCTTTGCCTGAGTGTAAGTACTAAATCCCGTAAAAATAATCATAAAAAGGAGAAACAACCCTAAAAAGCAAATAGTACGTTGTCTTGAAAAATGCTTATTCATAGTGCTTCCTCCTCTTCTCATTATTTTGGGATTACATTTTAACACCCTTTTTTGGCAAAAACAAGGCTTTTTTGCAACAAAATTGTGAACTATCAAAACTTTTTAATTTTTCACACTTTTTTCATAGCCAAATGATAGTATTATGTGATAGAATAGAAACGGTATGTAAAAAATGCCAGCAATAACATCTTATAGAGGAGATGAAAAAATGGCCGCAAGTAACGTACAGTATATTCTGATAGCTGATGATAATCCTGATATTACAGACGTATTATCCAACTATGTAAAAAAAGAAGGCTTTGAACCATTGGTAGCCGGTGACGGTGACGAAGCCCTCGCAAAATTTAATGAGTACCAGCCGGTAGTCGTATTACTGGATGTCATGATGCCAAAGCGTGACGGATATGAGGTATGCCGTAACATCCGTGAGACCTCAGATACTCCTGTTATCCTCGTAACAGCCAGAGGAGAAGACTTTGAAAGGATCATGGGTCTTGACATAGGTGCTGACGATTATATCGTAAAGCCCTTCAGTCCCAGCGAGGTCATGGCCAGGGTACGTGCAGTGCTGCGTCGTATGAACCGTCAGGAACACGAAGATGATAACGAACGCACCAGGATAACCATAGGAAACATGACCATCGACATAAAAGAATATTCCTTATATATGGATGATGTTCAGGTCAATATGACAAAAAAAGAGCTTGAAACTGTCTGGACTCTTGCAAATAATCCGGAAAAACTCTTTACAAGAGACAATCTCTTAAACAGCATCTGGGGTTATGATTATTATGGCGAGACCAGGACCGTGGATACACATATCAAACGTATCCGTGGCAAACTCGATGCATATCCCCATCCCGACTGGAGCATTAAGACAGTATGGGGCGCAGGCTACAAATTTGTTATAAATAAGGATGCGAGGTAAAGCTGTGGCTTTTAAAGGCAAGAAATTAATCAGCAGCATATTCTTAAGAGTCTTCCGTTATTATATAGTAGTGTTGCTGCTCTTCGCTGTGGTCCTGGGTCTTACCTTCATGAACCTGTATGCCAACTCGAACATTGAGCACAGAGGTACCGACCTGGAGCGTGTCGGCAGTAATGCTGCCAATGCCATGCGAAGCTATATTCTGGATGACGACTTTGAAGGCGCTCTTGAATATCTCAGCTTATTTAACGACATAGAATCCGGTGAGATCTGGACGATATCAAATCCTGACGCTTACAGACCCATGAACAGCATTCTGGAAAGCGTTAACCTGTCCAAAGTAAATTCGCAGGCCGAATTCGCCGATCTTTTGGACAATGCATTTCATGCCAAGAAAAAAATCAGTTCATTTTTCAGTAATATCCACGGAGCCACCACACTGGCCGCCGGTATCCCGATATACGGGAAGGGCAACGAGGTATGCGGAGCCCTTATTATTATAGAAGAAATGACTGATGTTGATGAGATCAAAAACACCGGTATGAAAATGGTACTCACCAGTGCCATCGTAGGTTTTCTCGTAACCATCGTAGTCTCAGCCCTTTTTGCCGGTCAGATAATCCGTCCGGTAATGAAAGTCAAGGATGTGACCACTGCCCTGCAGAATGGTGACTATACCGTAAAAACCAATCTTAACAGTAAGGATGAGATCGGTGAGATGGCAAAGAGTATCGATATGCTTTCAGAAAGGCTTTACCAGAACCAGCAGGAAGCCAACAACCTTGAGCAGATGCGTCAGGATTTCTTTGCAAACGTTTCCCATGAACTGAGAACCCCTATCGCAGTTGTACGAGCTTATACCGAGTCCATGGTTGACGGTGTCGTTACAGAACCTGAAAAAGTTGCACAGTACAATAACAGGATCCTGGCAGAGTGTAAAAGTATGGAACGTCTCGTAGGCGACCTGCTCACACTTTCGAAAATGCAGAATCCTGATTTTAAAATTGACAAAGAGCCCGTTAATCTCGTCCATATCTTTGACGAGATCGTCCGTTCCGCCCTGGCCATCAGTTCTGAACGCAGGATACAAATCGTTATGCATCGCGAAAGCAATGTATATATGATAATGGGTGACTATGACCGTTTACGTCAGATGTTCATCGTCATCCTTGATAATGCGATAAAATTTTCAGAGCCCGGTAAAACCATACATCTTAACCTTTCCTCTGTAAAGCGTAAGATAATCTGCTCGATACGGGATGAAGGCATCGGCATCAGTGAAGAAGAACTGCCGAATATATTTGACAAGTTTTATAAATCAAAGCTCCGTCAGAATGCAAAAGGTACCGGTCTGGGTCTGCCTATAGCAAAACAGATAGCCTTAAAGCATGGCGGAACAATAGATGTAAAGAGCAAAGTCGGCGAAGGGACCGAATTCATATTTACATTTGACGAAATATACGAGGAGGATCTCTAATGTGGCTTGCAGATAAATGGAAGGACTATGAAGTCCTGGACTGCTCCTCGGGAGAAAAGCTCGAGCGATGGGGAAAATACCGCCTGCTCCGTCCCGATCCCCAGGTAATATGGGCTACTCCGAAAAACTCCGCCCTGTGGGGTAAGCTGAATGCCCATTATCACAGGAGCAGCAAAGGCGGAGGAGAATGGGAATATTTTGATCTGCCGGAGCAATGGACTATCGAATACAGGGACCTAAAGTTTAACCTTAAACCGTTCAGTTTCAAACATACCGGCCTTTTCCCTGAACAGGCAGTAAACTGGGACTGGATGAGAAACAGACTTAAGGACGCTATGGCAAAGGAGCCCGAGCGCAGCTTTAAGGTACTTAATCTCTTTGCCTATACAGGCGGAGCCACAGTAGCCTGTGCTGCAGAAGGTTATTTTTCTTCCGAAAGGAAAGAAGCATCCGCAAGTCATATAAATGTAACCCATGTGGATGCCTCAAAGGGTATGGTCGGATGGGCAAAGGAAAACGCAGCCATATCAGGACTGGCCGATGCCCCGGTCAGATACCTTGTGGATGACTGTCAGAAATTTATCGAGCGGGAGATTCGGAGAGGCAACAAATATGACGCCATAATCATGGATCCGCCCTCATACGGCCGTGGACCTAAAGGAGAAATCTGGAAACTCGAGGAAAGCCTGTATCCTTTTGTAGAATTATGTATGCAGGTATTATCCGATGATCCGGTATTTTTCCTTATAAACTCCTATACTACAGGATTACAGCCTGCAGTACTTTCATATATGTTAAACACTTTGGTCACCAAGCGTTTTGGCGGAAAGGTTGAAGCAAACGAAATCGGTCTTCCGGTTACAGCCTCAGGGCTGGCTCTCCCTTGCGGAGCTTCAGGAAGATGGTTCAAATAAACAAAAAGAGGATAATTAAATGAGTGATGAGAATTTAAACTTCAACGAGGTTGATGAGACCGAAAACGAAACCCCCGTTGAAGGCAATGTAACAGAGTCGGGTAATTTCAATGAAATCGACACCTATGAAACCGACGCAAGTGATGGAAACTTTAATGAGACCGACGGAAATGATGAGGATTTAACTCAGGTTTCTACCTATAATACAGGTAATCCTGCTACCGGTTCGGTAAGTTCTTACTCTCCCACATCCAAGCCCGAGAAAAACGGCAGTTCAAAGGTCCTGGTCGGTGTAGTGGCTGCTTTGGGAATAGTGATTGTCGGACTTATCATTTTCCTGGTAGTTAGCCTCATAAACAAAAAAAATGCAAATACAGATACCAGCGCTGAGCCTACCAAGATCATTACCGATATTACTGTCGATGGCACAGGTGATATCACAGGTACTGCCGATACTTCCAGCAACACATCCGACGGCAGCTCAGATACCACTCCGGTAGTTGAAGCTCCCACATTTAATGTAACCTGTGAGCTCGGACAGTACAAGGGTATCACCGTGGATTACGAGCCCCAGGAAGTAACCGAAGAGGATGTCCAGGGTGCCCTTACATATTTTGCCGAGTCGATGACATATAAGGCAGATATAACCGACAGGCCTTTAAAAGAAGGTGATACCGTTGTTATGGATTACGTCGGCACCATGGATGGTGAAGTATTTGATGGCGGATCAGCCACCGGCATGGAACTCGAATTAGGCTCAGGCAGTTTTATAGATGGATTTGAAGACGGTCTTATAGGGAAGAATATCGGTGATTCTGTTTCTCTGGACCTTACATTCCCTGACCCCTACAGGAATAACCCCGATTATTCCGGAAAGGCTGTAAATTTCTTAGTAAATATTAACTCAGCTTATGAATACGTAACTCCCGAGCTTACAGACGAACTGGTATCAGCTAATTCAGATTATGCATCTGTTGAAGAATATTCAAACGCAGCACGAGCAGAACTTGAGAGACAGGCTAAGGAATACTCTGACTCCAAAGCTTCAAACGACATCATCAAAGCCGTTATCGACAATGCAACCTTTGGCGGTCAGGTAGACGAAGAGATAGCATATGAGATACAGGACTGCCTGGATTATTATGATACCATCTGCCAACAGCAGTTTGGCGTGAGCGGTGCCGTTTATTTCGGATATCTCTGGGGTATCACCGAGCAGGAATATAATGCTATGGTAGAAGAAGAATCAACCATGTCAGTTAAATACAACGCTGTACTTGATGAGATAGCAAAGGTTGAAAACCTCACTGTTTCCGATGAGGAATTTGAGAATATGTTCCAAAGCATATTTATTGACCAGTATGGATTCGCTTCGAAAGAAGAAGTATTTTCACAGTTTGGCGAGGAACAGGCCAATGAAACCATCAAAGGTTATGTGCTTCACGACAAGGCTGAAGCAATAATAATGGATTCAGCCGTTATAAACAACAAACCGGAAGAATAATTCATTCGTAACAAAAAGGAGCAAAGTTTGAAAAAACATCAAACTTTCATCGTTGACGCTGCAGGCACGTCAACGATGTGCACCATGCCTGCGGCAAGGTACATAAAATGAGTGACAACATTAACAATTTTAACGCAGAAAACGAAGAAGACGCATTTGATCAGGTAACTCTCACTTTAGAGGACGGCAAAGAAATGACCTGCGATGTCATAGCCATCTTCCCTTGCGGAGACAGGGATTATATCGCCCTGCTGCCCGAGGATGACCCGGACGGTGACTTCCTGCTCTACCGCTTCATCGACAACGGTGACGGCAACTATGATCTCGACGATATCGGCGATGATGATGAGTTCGACGCAGCCAGCGAAGCATTTGATGCTCTGATGGATGATGAAGAATACGACGAAATGTTCGACGATGACGAAGAATAATACGGATCGCTATCAAATCCCTCCTGCGACCGGGAGGGATTTTTTATTTTGTCAAAAAATCGGTATCGCAAAATAATACATCATTTTATCAAATTATCCTATTTAATTTACATTGTCATAGGAGTATATTACGGACAACAAGAGGATATAGATTAATTGCCGTCGGATGATGAGAGACAGGCCATCCGCAAGGAATACGGCACAGATAAGGTGGCGATA
>JAEEVK010000019.1 GCA_016287095.1 Lachnospiraceae bacterium | reverse complement strand
GCTTCAATCAATGCAGTAAAGAAATCATAATAGAACTTAGCCTGATAATACCAGCGGCTTTCACCTGAATGAGTACATCCTACATCAAGCTCTGTGATATGAACCTCGTCAACGATCTCACTGTAAGCATTAAGAGCCTTGATGTAATCGTTGATATTGTTGTTATCACTTAAGTGACCCTGCATACCGATACCATCGATAAGACCGTCACCCTTCATAGTACCGTCACCGTCGGGATTGATAACGTCGGATTTGATCATCTGCTGGTTAGCATTCCAAGGTCTGTTAGTTACGAAATCTTTAATGATATCAACACGTCTTGCAAACCACTCATTATAATCATTGTAGAAAAGCTTGGGCTGGATGGAAGAAAGATCATCGTTAGGATCCAGACCGTAAAGTTCAGCATATTCCTTAGAATACTTGACCTCAGCCTCTCTTGCAAAGAGAAAAGCGTAATAGAGAAACTCGGGTCCGATGATCCTGTACCAGTAGCTGCGTCTTAAACCGTCATCCTTGCTCTCATCAACTGCTTCGTTAACAACGTCCATAGCGTAAACTGTTTCAGCATATCCGTGAGAGTAAAGGTATTCCATAGCTCCATATATATAAGTACGAAGTCTGTCAATCAATGTATCACGGTCAACCAGGCATTCTTCATCAAGTTCTACAGAATCGGAAGAAGTAGCCTTACCGTCGGATGTAGCCTTAAAATCCTTTGCAAAGAAATTAGGATGAACCTGTGAGTGCCATACAAGTACGTGGAAACGCATATTAGTACCGTTGTCCTTAGCCCACTGGAGCATCTCTTCACCGGCATGATCAACCTTGAACAGAGTTTCGGACTGGGAATTAAAGTTGTAAGCAGGCTTTAATTCGTTACCACAGGTGATACTGTTAAAAAGATTAGCAATAACATATTCTTTCTTAGGGTTACCGATTTCCTTACGTGAATCGCCCCAATGGTCGATAGCTTCGCAGGCAGCACCCACCTTGAAATATTCCTTGTAAATCTCAGCCAGGCTTTCATATCCGGATGTATCGACATAATCCGTAGCCTTAACAGAGAGACTTCCCGCAAGAGAAGTAAAGACGATAGTGACAGTCAGTAGAAAAGCTAAAGCTTTCCCAAGATGTTTCTTCATTGTAAACCTCCGATATAATACTTTGACAGCTTTTTATAAAGCCGCCTCGACAAATATATCAGAATTAAGAAACAAAATAAAGGGAAATATTGTTATTAATTTGTGAATAATTGCTAAAATTCACCCATTTCCTGTATGGTTTGATTGTACAAATTTTCTGAATATTTACTTGACGATAAGAGAAATTTTAGATATAATACTATATTGAGGATGATGAAAATCACCTTTGGAAAGTGCCGGAAGGCACCATTTACCTGGTGTGAATCGTTTTTTATAATTCATGCTGAAAAATGTTATAATATTGCAAAATCTACCATGATTTAGGAGGATATTATGAGCGGCAAAGTAATATTTGCAAATTTCATTGGATTTGTACTTAAAGCATTGTTATGTGTTTACTTATGTATGTGCGAGGCCTTAGAGGGACAGACCTTCCCCAAGGTAATAGCTATTGTCGTATGTGTATTATTGCTTGTAAAGGATGTTTATATCAGCGCACTCGTTGGTTCGGAGAGCATCAAGTCAAATTCAAAGTATAAATGGCATGACAGAAAGAGAATAGCATTCTTTGGTCTGCCTTGGACATTTACCAGATATTATCTTACCGGTGAAAAGCTTGTCATGGTAAAGGGACTCTTCAATACCAGAGAAGACGAAGTAAAGCTTTACAGAGTAACAGACTTTGCACTTACCAGAAAGTTCTGGCAGAAACTTTTCGGACTTGGTACACTTGAAGTAAAGTCATCCGATAAAACATGTCCTTCACTTAACCTGGTAAACATCAAGAAATCAGGCGCAGTAAAAGAGCTAATCTCTAAACTGGTAGAGGAAGAGCGTGATCGTAAGAGAGTTACCGGACGTGAGATCATCAATAACCATGATCATGATTGTCCTGATGATTATGATGATAACGATGATACATTTGAGTCAACCGGTGATATGTATTAATTTATGTAATATATGATTTTACCTAACATGCGGATTTGAGGATTATTAGGAGAGCAATATGCAGGTACATTTAAACGAAGAAGAGCGCCAAAAAGAGATGGAGCTCGAAGCATATGATAAAATAAAGCAGGAAGAGCTTGAAGAGAAGAGATTAAATGACAAAGCAAACCGTAAGAAGGCAGACAAACGTTTCCAGATAATCGTTTTCGGAATCATCGGACTGATTATGGTCTATGTCATAATACAGTGGCTGTTTATGCCACCGACGGTATAACTTTATTTCATATTAATATCTTAATAATTTATGAGGGAGATTATTCTTCCTCATTTTTTTGATAATTTTGTTTATTGATTCTTTGGTTGGTTAGGTATTATTTAGTTTTTCAAGATCTTTATATAGTATATTAAGCAGGTCAAGGGATAGCGGTAGGGATAAAACCTTGTAGCGAGCAGAAGATATGATATTGATCTCAGACACATAGGAATGAGGCAAAAATCGATTATCCAAATCGATTTTTGAGCGATACATTAGGGCGACCGGTATCAAGCGGTCGCACGATTGTGAGCGTCCGAAATGGATATGTCGATGAGACAATAATCATATCCTGCGAGCGATTATGGGTTTTAGACCTATCGCTATCCCCTGACCTGCGTGGATTATACAAAACAAAAAACGCAAAAAATGTGTAATATATAGCAAAATAAAAGATGTTTTAAAAAACGATTTAGTATATAATTATTCCATAGGGGTTTCGCCTTTATATAGGCAGAATAAAACAAAACGGAGGTATTGAAAATGCTTAGAACAGCAAAAACAGAAAACGGTATAGTACGCGGTCTTCCTGCAGCAGATCCTAGGATCACATCATTCAAGGGCATCCCTTTTGCAGCACCGCCTGTAGGAGAAAACAGATGGAGAGCACCTCAGCCTGCAGCAAACTGGGACGGAGTTAGAGACTGCTTTGAATTTGCACCGATATCAGTACAGGATCAGCCCGGAGTAGGCACAGACATTTACTGCAGAGAGTGGCACGTAGATCCTGATATCGCCATGGGTGAGGACTGCTTATATCTGAATATATGGACACCCGCAAAGAAGACAGATGAAAAGCTCCCTGTATTTATATGGTACTTTGGTGGCGGCTTCCAGTGGGGATATACCGCAGAGATGGAGTTCGACGGTGAGAGAATGGCAAGACGTGGCATCATCGTAGTATCCGTAAACTATAGACTTGGAGCATTAGGCTTCCTTGTACATCCCGAGATCACAAAGAATCAGCCTGAAAATCCCGGAAACTTCGGACATCTTGATCAGCAGGCAGGACTTCGCTGGGTACATAGAAACATCGCAGCATTCGGTGGAGATCCAGATAATATCACCATCGCAGGTCAGTCAGCAGGCGGCGGAAGTACACTTGCACAGATCACCTGTGACCAGAACAAGGGCCTTATCAAGAATGCCGTTATCATGAGCGGTATGATAAAGAATCCTTATATGGATAATCCTTTCTTTAGACAGCTTACACTTGAAGAGGCAGGAAAGTTCGGTACTGAGTTCTTTGAGGAGTTCCTGGGAGTAAAGACACTTGAAGAGGCCAGAAAACTTGATGCATTCTTCATCCGTGACAAATATGCTGAGTTCAGAAATAAGAAGGGCTTTATGTTTACTACATGCCTTGATGGTGTATTCTGCAACGGCGATACATATACAAAGCTTTCCAGCGGCAAGGGCAACGATGTAAACATCATCGCAGGCAATACTGTGGACGAGTTCCCTTCAGCTATATTTGCTGATTCTGAAGAAGATTTTGAGAATAAAGCTAAGGCTGTATTTGGTGACGAAGCAGAAAAATTCCTTGCTATCCCCGGTGCAAGGGATAAGAAGGGCGATAAGATGTATGGTACAGTACAGGGCATAGAGTGTGCTGTAAAGAATACATTTACCAAGCTCACTAAGTTAGGTACCGGCAGGAACTATTACTACTACAGATTCAATCCTGATATCCCCGGATGGGATAAGCCCGGCTCATTCCACTCAGTAGATCTCTGGTTCTGGTTTGAGACACTGGCTAAGTGCTGGAGACCTTTCGTAGGCAGACATTATGACCTTGCCCGTCAGATGTGTAACTATATAACAAACTTTATCAAGACAGGTGATCCTAATGGCGAGGATGCTGACGGAAAGGATATGCCTGAGTGGAAGACATACTCAGAGGACAATAAGGCTGAGATGAACTTCATAAGAGAAGGCAGTATACCTACAACAGGAAATACTCCTTTAGTAGATTTTATAACCGATTATATTGGAAGGAATTAAGGTGCGTTAAATGAGACCGATTTTAGGAGTTGATTGCCCCGATAATGATGTAATAAGAGTGGACGATACCTTTTATATGCTCAGTACATCCATGTATTTCTTTCCCGGATGCGAGATCCTTAAGTCTAAGGACTTGGTAAACTGGGAGCATGCTTCATTTGTATTTGATGAGCTGGACGGCACGGATGACCAGAAACTGCTCGGAGATGGCAACATCTACGGTAAAGGTATGTGGGCTGCATCTTTCAGATATCACAAAGGTGTTTATTATATCGCTTTTGTATGTAATGATACCCATAAGACATATCTGTTTACATCGGAAAAAATTGAGGGACCTTGGAAAAAGTCGTATATTGAAGGATTTTTCCATGACTGTTCATTACTCTTTGATGATGACGATAAGGTGTATATAGCCTATGGAAACAGAGATATCTATATTACAGAGTTAAAGGACGATCTCACCGGACCTAAGGAGGGCGGCCTGCACAGACTGGCTGTTTCAGATTCTAAAAAGACTCCTTTGGGATACGAGGGCACTCATCTCTATAAGATTAACGGCAAGTATTTCATGATATTTATTCACTCACTTGAGGACAGATGGTTCAGGGCTCAGGCAGCATTTGTGGCAGATTCCATCGACGGAGAGTTCAAGGGATGTGATGTATTTACAGATGACTGCGGCTGGTTCGGCTCAGGTATAGCTCAGGGCGCAATGTTTGATACCAAAGATGGAAAGTGGTACGCTATGCTTTTCCAGGACAGAGGTGCATCGGGCAGAATACCTTACATATTACCGGTATCATGGGATAAAGGATTCCCTGTATTCGGTAACAACGGAAAAATGCCTGAGAGCTTTGACCTGCCGGCAAATGAGACAGACAAGTTCTTTGATCCCCTGGTAGGCAGTGATGATTTCATGACTGTATACAAAGAGGATTCCTGCTTTGGCTTTAAGAAGACCTGGCAGTTCAATCATCAGCCGAATATGAGTCTTATCACCAGAAATACAGAGTCCGGTATTTACTCTGTAAAGACAGATAAGGTTTGTACTACACTGACTCAGGCAAAGAATACTCTTACACAGAGGATGCATGAGATGCAGTGTGAGGCCGAGATCACCGTACTTGGCGGAGAGTTAAAGGACGGAGATATCGCAGGCCTTGCAGCATTACAGTTCCTTTATGGATTTATCGGCCTGACACTCAACGGTGAAAACTATGAGATAGTTTATATCGAGCGTGATGAGGAAAGTAAGAGAGATGTTATAAAGGATGTAGTAAAGAAGATAGACATTACTCCTTCTCCCGTTGTAAGGTTTAAGGTTGCGGTTGATTTTACCGACAGAAAAGATGAGGCTTCATTCTTCTATGATTGCGGTCTTGGCTGGAAAAAGATACCCAATACCAAAAAGCTTAGATTCAGACTTGAGCATTTCACCGGTTACAGATTCGGACTTGTAATGTTCTCGACAAAACAAAAAGGAGGCACAGCCTCCTTCGGGAATTTTGTTTACAGATATCAGAACGGTTAATCGTTCTTCCTGCACATCGAGCGATACTCGCGCGGTGTGCAATTTTTTTTGCGCTTAAAGGTACGGTTAAAAGTAGAAATACTGGAGAAACCGGTCCTCAAAGCTACTTCTGTAATGGACAGGTCAGCATCTGCCAATAATTGCTCAGCTGCCTGTATCCTTTTAAGTATCAGATAATCATAAAATGTTGTGTTGGTATATTTCTTAAACAATCTTGAAAAATGGAATTTTGAAAAACCGCTGTGCTCGGCAACCATTTCCAAAGTGAGATCCTCTGAATAATATTCGTTGATATAGCTGAGAACACTGTTGAAACGGTTCAGATACTCCTTACGGGTTACCTGGTTAAGACCAGCAAATGCACCGTTTTTCTTTAAATAGTCCATACCGAGCAGAGAAAAAACCTTGTATACATCTGAGTAAATGTTAAGCTCGTAAAATTCTGATGAAGAGAAGTAAGTATTTCTCATGTCTGCAAAAAGTTCATGTAATTCGTCATATACCTGAGGGTAGGACTCTGAGGTTATATATATCGGCTTGGAGAGTAAAGGCTTAAGTCCGATAAATGCATGGGTATCCGAGATGTTTCCCAAATCTATGAGATAGATAAAACGGCTGCCTTCACGGGGAGCCTCAATCCTGTGCATCTCAAAAGGAGGTATTATGAGGATATCACCCTTTTCTATATGATAGCACTCTGTCTGTGTATGTATATCATACCAGCCTTCAACCGGTACTATGATCTCTAATGCCTGGTGACGATGGAACCCGAAAGGAATGGGCAGATTGTTGTACCAGATCCTGACTGTAGAGTCCTTCTGGAAATTGATTAGCTCAACATTTTCCCTGACCTCCCTGTATCCGGGGAAATCACTGTTTTTTCTATAAAAGGCCGCAACATCTTCAGGTGTTGTAACCAGCTGATATATTAAAGATTTGTTTTCTGAAGTAGGAAATGTACTCATAAAATGCGGCTCCTTTCTATAAAATTATCCTCGTATGAGAGCAATATCTGAGTATTTTTATAATTATCAATATAATAACATAATTTGGAAAAAAGTAAAGTGTTTTATTCATAACATTTTTTTCATATTTCAAACACAATTGCTTCACAAATTAGCATTATATTATCGTTTAGAAAATAAATTATGCATGATTATTTACTTGTCGCAAGGTACTCGGAGCCTTGTAATGTTATCAAAAGGGAGGTATCTGTCATGGATGAAGAAATTAAAGATTTGAATGGTGAAGAACCTGTAACAGAATCTGCTAACAGTACTGCAAATAAGGATGTTTCAGTTAAAAAAGAGAGATGGGGATTAAGATGGCTTGCAGTTATAGTTTCAGGCCTTGTTATCGGAGCTGTGATAGCAGTTGTATTTATAGCTGTTACAACCGGTAAGAAAAAGAAGAAAAATGTGATGAATTCCGACGTTGTAAGCGAACTTGATGAGACTACATCAGGCAAACGGGATGACGATAAAGTTGGTACTACTGAAAACGTTTCCAGCACTATGAAAGTATCAAGTTCTGACTTCTCAGATATTGCATCGAATATACTTCCTTCAGTAGTTGCTATAGAGTGTACTGTAAATTATACAAGTTCATATGATGATCTGTTCGGATTTGATTTCGGTTTTGGCAGTCCGAGCTACAGTACAGAGGCTATTGCATCAGGTACAGGTTTTATAATCGGTCAGAACGGTGACGAGCTGCTGATCGCTACCAATAATCATGTAGTAGACGGTGCTAAAAAGGTTTCGGTTGAGTTTATAGACGGTACCAAGGCAGAAGCTACTGTAAAGGGTAACGATGCATTTTATGATGTGGCAGTTCTTTCACTTGATATGGATCAGCTTGAGGACACCACATTAAATCAGATCAGAATAGCAACCATAGGCAGCTCTGATGAAGTTAAGGTCGGAGATATGTCAATTGCTATCGGTAATTCATTAGGTTATGGTCAGTCGATAACAGTTGGTTATATCAGTGCTCTTGACAGGGATGTTAAGACCGAAGATGGCACAACGATGCAGTTGATGCAGACAGATACTGTTATCAATCATGGTAACAGCGGTGGGCCTTTACTTAACATTTACGGTGAGGTTATCGGTATCACTTCTGCAAAGTACGGTTCATATTCCAGCGGTAAGGTTGAGGGTATGGGTTTTGCAATCCCGATATCAAAGGTTATCCCGATAATTAATGAGTTGATGAACAGAGTTGAGATTTCTTCTTCAGATGTCGGTTATCTCGGTATCGAGGGTAAAGAGGTCAGCGAATCTTATGCCAAGGCGTTCGGAATGCCTAAGGGACTGTATGTATATGCTGTAGATAAGGATTCTGCAGCTGACAAGGCAGGCATTAAGGCCGGAGATATCATTACTTCCATAAACGGCAGATCGATCAATACCATGGATGATCTCAAGAATATCCTTTCTTACAAGAAATACGACACAGAGATAGAGGTTACATATTCTACACTGGGCAGATCGGGATATACTGAAAATACTATAACGGTTAAGCTTGGCAAGAAGTCGATGTTTAATAAGGGTGGTTCTAACTGAACCACCTTTTTTTATTTTTGACGAATATGAGCGTAATTATCATAGCATAAAACCCGCAATCGCTTTGCAGGGATATGCTAACGATACTATATGCATCTTCATTTCGGACGCTTGCAACCGGATGCACGCTTGATACCGTGCATCCTTGTGCTGTGCTCAAAAACCGATTTGGATAATCGGTTTTTGCCTCATTTCGATACATATATTATCGTTGCATATCCATCTGCACGCTTTAGGGTTTTATGCCATAATAATTACGCTCATATTCTGTGAATTATAAATATAAAATAATATATTAAAAAAATGTATTTTCATTTAATGGAAAGTGTGGTATATTAATGATGAATGTATATAGAAAAGAGGTTAGGTTCGGTTCGGACCGTAAAGGAAAATGGTAGATAAGAAGAAAATCGAGAAAGCCGTAAAGTTATTACTGGAAGGTATGGGTGAGGATCCTACCAGAGAGGGTTTGGTTGATACACCAAGACGTGTTGCCGGTATGTATGAAGAGGTGCTGGCAGGCATGGATGCTGATGCTAAGGAGCATCTTTCCAGACAGTTTAACGTAGAAGGCAGCGATATTGTTATAGAAAAGGATATTACATTTTATTCGTTATGCGAGCATCATCTGATGCCTTTCTTTGGAAAAGTGCATATAGCTTATATTCCTGAGGGTAAAGTAGTCGGTCTTAGCAAGCTTGCACGTACTGTTGAGGTTTTTGCCAGACGTTTACAGCTCCAGGAGCAGTTGACCCGCCAGATAGCCGATGCCATAGAGGAGAATCTTTCTCCAAAGGGTGTTATGGTCGTTGTTGAGGCTGAACATACCTGCATGACTATGCGTGGTGTAAAAAAGCCGGGTTCACAGACCGTTACCACAGTGACCAGGGGGGAATTTAAGAAGAATGCCGAGCTGCAGACTATAGTTCTTAACTCAATCCACAGATAATCAATCAGAGGTAAGGTTATCTGATTGATTATCAAATACTGAAAAAGGGTTTTGATGAGGAGACTTGCGATATGATAATTGGCAAAAAAACATTTAATCCCGGTCATACTCACATTATGGCCATTCTAAACGTAACTCCGGATTCTTTTTCTGATGGCGGAAAATACAATGATGTAGATAAAGCCATGATGCGTATAGAGGAAATGATCTCTGAAGGCGCTGATATCATAGATATAGGCGGCGAATCGACACGTCCGGGGTATCTCAGGATATCGGATCAGGAAGAAATAGAGCGTATCGCTCCGGTAATTGAAAAGGCTCTTAAGTCATATGACATCCCTTTGAGTGTTGATACATATAAGCCCGGTGTTGCCAGGGAGGCCTTAAAACTTGGCGCAGATCTCATAAATGACATATGGGGGCTTAAGGGAGACGATGGTCAGCAAATGGCTTCGGTTATTTCAGAATTTAAAGTGCCCTGCTGCCTGATGCACAACAGGCTTATGACTGAGAAAAATCTGAAAAACAGGATGACCGAGAGCAGGACTAATGTTCATGTCGCAGATCCTAATGATGGTGAATGCGGAAAGCCTGATACCAAGATTGCGGAACAGGTTATAGAGGAATTGACAGGATCGGTTGAGATAGCTTACAAAGCAGGTATTGCTAAGGATAAAATAATGCTGGACCCGGGAGTTGGTTTTGGAAAAACTTATGAGGAAAATCTTGGAGTTATAACATATGTAAAAAGAATAGCCGATGCATTTGAATATCCTATGCTGCTGGCTACCTCCAGAAAATCGGTTATAGGCTTGACACTCGGACTTGAAAAGGATGAAAGGCTTGAGGGAACACTTGCAACTACCGCAAAAGCCGTAGACGCAGGCTGCCTGTTTGTCAGAGTACATGACATAAAGGAAAATGCACGTTTTATAAAGATGTATGAAGCATTGAGATAATAAGATTTGCAGAAAGAAAGAGGTGCGGGGAATGGATATAATCCATATCAGAAGGCTTGAAATATTCGCAAATCACGGTGTTATCCCTGAGGAAAACACTCTGGGACAGAAGTTTATCATTTCGGCAGACCTGTATAAGGACCTTCGCAGGGCCGGTAAGACAGATGATGTAAATGAAACAGTGCATTACGGACAGGCTGCTGTACTTATAAAGCAGATATCGGAGAAATCGGTTTTTAAGCTGATAGAAAAGCTCGCAGAAGAGATAGCGGATGCATTGCTTAAAAAATTCCCGGTTGAAAAGGTCAAGGTCACTATAGAAAAGCCCTGGGCACCTGTAAGATTACCTCTGGAGACCGTAGCTGTGGAGATTGAGAGACAGTGGCATACTGCTTATCTTTCCATAGGCTCAAATATGGGAGATAAGGAGCAGTACTTAAAGAATGCAATAGAAAAACTTGGAAGCACAGATGACTGTAAGGTTACAGCGATTTCAAAGTTTATAGAGACGGAGCCTTACGGCGGAGTCGAGCAAGATACATTTTTAAACGGATGCCTGGAAATCAGGACACTCATGACTCCGGAAGAGCTTTTAAAGCGTGTGAATACAATAGAAGCCGAAGAGGGCAGAGTACGTACCATACACTGGGGACCCAGGACTCTTGATATTGATATTCTCATGTATGATAATGAGACAATCTATACTGATGACCTCAAGATCCCTCATATCGATATGCATAACAGGATGTTTGTGCTTGAACCACTTTGCGAGATAGCCCCTTATGCCATCCATCCGGTATTGGGTAAGTCAGTTATGAGGCTAAAGGAAAAACTTGGCGAGAAAGAATCTTAAATATTGATAAAAATATGTGATAAATCGTTAAATATCACTTGACCAAAAGCCAAAAAGATATTAAAATATAGTATACGTTTCGGCATAAATTTTCATATATTTTGTATCGTAATTAATTATGATACAAATCATTCCGAAAAACAATAATTTTATGATGAAAGGGGTTTACAAAATGGTTATCAAAAGTGTTTTAGACAAGGACTTTAAGAAGTATGGCCAGGTAGTAACCGGTATCGACTGCAAGGAGCTGTTAGATGTACTTGCAACCAAGCCCATGCCTGCAGATTCTGTTGTTTATGTAGCAGGTGATGCAGATCTTGAGGCTACAAAGACCGCTAAGGAGTTTCAGGAGAGCTTTTACGGCGGACTTCCTATCCAGGTAGGATATTGCAACGGCAATAATCATTTACTTAATGCTGTAGAGTATCACAGATGCTCAGAGGTTAACATTGCTCTTTATGACATGATCCTTCTTATCGGCGATCAGAGAGATATCGAGGATGATTATACATATGACACATCAAAGATCGAAGCTTTCAAGGTACCTGCAGGTGTTGCAGTAGAGATGTACGGTACAACTCTTCATTATGCACCTTGCACAGCAGAAGGCAACCAGGGCTTCCGTGGCATCGTTATCCTTCCTAAGGGTACCAATGCTGATATCACAGATTATCCCAACAGGATTCCTGAGGACAAGCTTCTTATGGCTGAAAACAAGTGGCTCATCGCTCACAAGGACGGCGGTTGCGGAGACAGAGCATTCGTAGGACTTAAGGGTGTTAATGTTTCAGTTTAAAATAATAAATTCTAGGAGAAAATCAAATGTTATACATAGGCGTTGATTTAGGAACATCTGCCGTTAAACTCCTCCTCATGGAAGGTAACGGCGCTATCAAGAAAATCGTATCAAAGGAATATCCTCTGTACTTCCCGAATCCCGGTTGGTCAGAGCAGAAGCCTGAGGACTGGTGGACACAGGTAATCGCAGGTATCAAAGAGCTTACCGCTGAGTGTGATAAGTCACAGGTAGCCGGTATTTCCTTCGGCGGACAGATGCACGGACTTGTTATCCTTGATGAGAATGACAACGTTATCCGCCCCGCTATTCTTTGGAATGACGGACGTACCCAGAAAGAGACCGATTACCTCAATAACGAGATCGGTACAAAGAAACTGGCTCAGTACACTGCAAATATCGCATTTGCAGGATTTACTGCTCCCAAGATCCTTTGGGTTAAGGCTAATGAGCCCGATAACTTCGCTAAGATCAAGAAGATCATGCTTCCTAAGGACTATATCGCATACAAGTTAAGCGGCAGCTTCTGTACAGATGTTTCAGATGCATCCGGTATGCTCCTGCTTGATGTTAAGAACCGTAAGTGGTCCAAGGAAATGCTTGATATCTGTGGTATCACAGAGGCACAGCTTCCTAAGCTTTACGAGAGCTACGAAGTAGTTGGAACTCTTAAGGCTGATGTTGCTGCTGATCTTGGATTTGAGACATCAGTTAAGATTGTTGCAGGTGCCGGCGATAACGCTGCTGCAGCTGTTGGTACAGGTACTGTTGGTGATGGTATGTGTAACATATCACTTGGTACTTCAGGTACAGTATTTATTTCAAGCAAGAATTTCTCAGAGAACGACAATAACGCCATCCACTTCTTTGATCATGCAGACGGTACATATCATCTGATGGGATGTATGCTTTCTGCAGCATCATGCAACAAGTGGTTTATGGATGAAATTATCAAAACCAAGGATTACGCTGGTGAGCAGAAGGGCATAACCGAGGATATGTTAGGAAATAACAAGGTTTACTTCCTGCCTTACCTCATGGGTGAGCGTTCACCTCACAACAATCCCGATGCACGTGGTACATTCATCGGTATGTCCATGGATACCACCAGAGAGGATATGACTCTTGCAGTGCTTGAGGGTGTTGCATTCGGGCTTCGTGATTCTGTAGAAGTAGCAAGAAAGCTTGGCATCAAGCTCGAGAGAACAAAGATCTGCGGTGGCGGAGCTAAGAGTCCTCTTTGGAAGAAGATCATCGCTAACGTTATGAACATGAAGGTTGACGTTATCGAGAGCGAAGAAGGTCCCGCACTCGGCGGTGCAATGCTTGCAGCAGTAGCAAACGGCGAGTATGCATCAGTAGAGGATGCAGCAGCTAAGCTTGTAAAGATCGTTGATACAGTTGAGCCCGATCCTGCAATCGCAGCAAGATACGAAGCTCAGTATCAGAAGTTTGTAAAGATATATCCTGCATTAAAGGATATCTATACACTTATCAAGTAAGTATATTTAGTACCCATGAGGTACTGCATATAAAATCAATCATAATAAGGAGAAGTAAAATGAACAATTTACCCAAGGTTAAAATTGGTATCGTAGCAGTTAGCCGTGACTGTTTCCCCGAGAGTCTTTCAGTTAACAGAAGACAAGCCCTTATTAAGGCTTACACAGACAAGTATGATGCAACAGACATTTATGAGTGCCCTATTTGTATCGTAGAGAGCGAAATCCATATGGTTCAGGCTCTTGAGGATATCAAGAAGGCTGGATGTAATGCACTTTGTGTATATCTTGGAAACTTCGGTCCCGAGATCTCTGAGACACTTCTTGCTAAGCACTTTGAAGGACCTAAGATGTTCTGTGCAGCAGCTGAGGAGACACAGAATGACCTTTGCGGCGGCAGAGGCGATGCTTACTGTGGTATGCTTAATGCAAGCTACAACTTAAAGCTTCGTAACGTAGGCGCTTACATTCCTGAGTATCCTGTAGGTGATGCAGAGGATTGCGCTAAGATGATCAACGAATTCGTTCCCATTGCAAGAGCACTCGTTGGACTTAGCAAATTAAAGATTATATCATTTGGTCCCAGACCTCTTAATTTCCTTGCATGTAACGCTCCTATCAAGCAGCTTTACAACTTAGGCGTAGAGATTGAAGAAAACTCAGAGCTTGACCTTTTCGAAGCATTCAACAAGCACGCTGGTGATGCTCGTATTCCTGAGGTTGTTAAGGATATGGAAGCAGAGCTTGGTGCAGGCAACAAGAAGCCTGAGGTTCTTGCTAAGCTTGCTCAGTATGAGTTAACACTCCTTGACTGGATCGAGGCTCATAAGGGTTACAGAGAGTATGTTGCAATCGCCGGTAAGTGCTGGCCGGCATTCCAGACACAGTTCGGATTCGTTCCCTGCTATGTTAACTCTCGTTTAACCGGACGCGGTATCCCCGTATCTTGTGAAGTAGATATCTACGGATGTTTATCAGAGTTCATCGGTACAGCTGTATCAGATGATATCGTTACACTTCTTGATATCAACAACTCAGTTCCTAAGGATATGTACAAGGAGTCTATCGAAGGCAAGTTTGATTATAAGCATACCGATACATTCATGGGCTTCCATTGTGGAAATACCTGCTCAAAGAAGCTTGCATTCCATGAGATGAAGTATCAGATGATCATGGCTAGAGCTCTTCCTATCGAAGTTACCAACGGTACTCTTGAAGGCGACATTATGCCCGGTGATATCACATTCTTCAGACTTCAGTCAACAGCTGATGCTAAGATCAGAGCATACGTTGCAGAAGGTGAAGTACTTCCTGTAGCTACCAAGTCATTTGGTGGTATTGGTGTATTCGCTATCAAGGAAATGGGACGTTTCTATCGTCACGTTCTTATTGAGAAGAACTATCCTCATCATGGTGCTGTTACATTTGGTCATCATGGAAAGGCACTCTACGAAGTATTCAAGTACATCGGAGTTCCGATCGAGGATATCAACTACAACCAGCCTGCATCACTTCCTTATCCTACAGAGAATCCTTTTAATAAGTAATATCTGCAAATCTTAAATAATCTAAAAGACCTCAGAGATAGTAGTTATCTCTGAGGCCTTTTTTGCTTAGCAATGATTTTGTAGTTCTGAGTGTTAGCGTTAGTTATTTAAGTATTAATCCAGTTCTTTCATAACACTCATATATGCCGGTCTGATGATCTTATCGGCACATACAAGCTCTTCAATACGATGTGCACTCCATCCGACGATACGGGCGATGGCAAATATAGCTGTATAGAGCTCCAACGGGATGTCGAGCATCTGATATATGAAACCGCTGTAGAAATCGACATTAGGGCTTACACCTTTGTATATCTTACGTTTCTGAGCTATCAGGATAGGAGCTAATTCTTCTATATTATTATAGAGCATCAGATCCTTCTCACGGCCCTTTTCATGAGCCAGCTGCTCAACAAACTTCTTGAAGACTCTTTCTCTGGGATCGGATACAGAATAGATAGCATGTCCCATACCGTAAACAAGTCCCTTTTTATCAAAAGCTTCCTTGTCAATGATCTTCTTTAAGTAAGCAGAGATAGCATCTTTGTCGGCATAATCCTTTACATGCTTTCTGATATCGGTCATCATTTCCATGACCTTTATATTTGCACCGCCGTGCTTAGGTCCCTTAAGAGAAGACATAGCGGCTGCGATGGTTGAATATGTGTCCGAACCGGATGAAGTAACGACTCTGGTTGTAAAGGTTGAGTTATTTCCGCCGCCGTGCTCCATATGGAGTATAAGGGCAGTATCAAGCACCTTTGCTTCGGTCTTTGTAAACTTCTTATCCGGCCTTAAGAGCATGAGCAGGTTTTCTGCAGTTGACAGATTGGGATCCGGATGGTGAATAAACATACTTTCATTTTTCTCGTAATGAACATAGGCATTATAAGCATATACTGCAAGCATCGGAAATTCACTGATCAGCTGGATACATTGTCTCAGCGAATTGCTGACAGAAGTATCAAGTGCCTTATCATCATATGATGCGAGAGTAAGAATGGCTCTCGTCATAGTGTTCATTATATCATGAGAGGGCGCTTTCATGATGACATCTCGTGTAAAGTTGGTGGGAAGTATCCTGCAGCCACCGAGTAATTCCTTAAAATCCTTTTCCTGTTCTTTGTTGGGCATTTCTCCCATGAGCAGAAGATAAGCAATCTTTTCAAATCCGAGTTCGTCGTCCCCTAAACCGTTTATAAGGTTCTCAATATGATAACCTCTGTACCAAAGTTCTCCGTCAATCTGTACTTTTTCTCCGTTAACCATCTTGGAAGAGATGATCTCTGAGATGTTTGTGAGTCCTGTCAGTACTCCGTTGCCGTTAATGTCTCGTAGTCCCCTGTTTACGCCATACTTTGCGTATAATTCCTTCGGGATGGAATCGTTTTTTACGCAGGTATCTTGAATCTGTTCGGCATAACTACGTACCTGTTTTAAAATGTTCATGCGGTTCCTCCTTGTATTTTCAATATTTGTGCATTTAATGGTAAATGAACTTTACCCATTTAGAAATCTGCACAATAAACAAAGGTTATTATATCAGAAAATTATTCATAAGTCTACAAATTTTTTGTAAATTTATAAAAATTTTCGAAAATAAAATTCACTTTATATGCTGATTTAATACAAAAATCAACAAAATAGTTTATTGAATGTGCATGTCTAATATGTTATGATACTAATGATAAATGTGGTTATATGGTTTTTCATTATAGTATCTATAAAAGATAAGGTTAGAATATATGCGAAAAAACAAAAGCAGATACCTGGCTCTTTATGAAAGAGTGCGTGATGATATAATCGCAGGGGTCTATCCACATTCAAAGAAGCTTCCTTCTAAGAGGACTATGGCATCGGACTATGGAGTAAGTGTTATAACCGTAGAACATGCCTATGAGCTTTTGGAGGAAGAAGGTTATATCGTTTCTTCTGAGAAAAAAGGATATTTTGTTATATATGATCCCAATAATCAGTTCCCGGTATCAGGGAATGAACAGAAAAACAATGAAATAATCCCAAGAAATGTGGAGTACAAGAGTCCTGACAAGGACGGGCTGTCATTTTCACAATATGCCCGCACTGTGCGAAAGGTAATATCGGCATATGGCGAAAGGATCATGGAACGTTCGGAAAGCTTTGGATGCGAGCATATAAGAAAAGCCATTGCTTCCTATATATTTAGGAGCCGTAAGCTGCAGGTGGATCCAAGGAGGATCATTATAGGATCCGGAGCCGAGTATTTATACGGACTGATAATCAAGGTGCTCGGGAACAGGGTAGTATATGGTATAGAGAGTCCTTCGTATAAAAAGATTTCCTATATATATGAATCCGAACACGCTAAGACAAAGGCTCTGAGTCTCACACATGACGGTATAGAGAGTACCGAGCTTTGGAAAGCAGAGATACAGGCACTGCACATTACTCCTTACAGGAGTTATCCTAGCGGTGTTACTGCGTCGGCATCAAAAAAACATGAATATCTCAAGTGGTGTAATGAAAAGAATGCCATTATTATAGAAGATGATGTGGAATCCGAGTTTTCTCCTTCAAGGAAGCCTGAGGAAACGGTTTTCTATTTAAATAAAGGAAAGAATGTTATATATGTAAATACCTTTACGAGGACTATCGGACCTTTCCTGAGAGTGGCATACATGGTAGTACCGGAGGATATGGTCGATAATTTCAAGAAGACCGTAGGATTCTTATCGTGTACGGTACCGACTCCCGAGCAGTATGTTATAGCTGAGCTGCTTGAAAACGGAGAGTTTGAGCGTCATATCAACCGTATAAGACGCAGAAAACGTGATGAACTCTCTCAAAAATAGCATATGCTAACCGATAATAAAAAAATATTTGCTTTAATTCACAAGGTATAGTATAATAATATTTCGAGTGTAATATAATTTGTGCTTGACAATATTTAAAGTTTATGCATAATAATTAAAGGTTTATAGAAAGGGTGTGAGTTTATGGACGCAGGATATGATACAGGTCTGGGTGAGGTTATGATCTCAACAGATGTTATTGAGAAATGCGCAGGCGCTTCTGCTTGTGAGTGTTTTGGTGTAGTAGGCATGGCATCCAGAAATGTAAGGGACGGTCTGGCAAAGCTGCTTAAGAAGGAGAACTTAAGCAATGGTGTGTCCGCCAAAATAGAAGAAAACAGAATTACGATAGATTTACACATTATTGTTTCTTATGGTGTAAATATCCCTTCTGTTTGTGACAATCTTCTTGAAAATGTGAAGTATAGGGTTGAGGAGTTTACAGGTCTTAAGGTTCAGAAAATCAACATTTTTGTTGAAGGTGTCAGAGTTATCGATTAATTGGAGGACAGAAAAGTGTCAGTAAAAAAGGTAGACGCCGCACTGATGAAGAAAATGTTTATCGGAGCTGCGGCCAGTCTTGAATCCCAAAAAGAGGTTATCAACGAATTAAATGTTTTCCCTGTACCGGACGGTGATACAGGAACAAATATGACGATGACTATAATGTCAGCGGTCAGCGAAGTAGAAGCTTTAGAGAATCCTTCAATGGCTGAGCTTGCAAAGGCTATTTCCAGTGGATCACTCCGTGGTGCCAGAGGAAACTCAGGTGTTATCCTTTCTCAGTTACTTAGAGGATTTACCAAGGTTATCAGAGATGTTGACGAAATTACCATCGAGACCGCTGCCAATGCTTTCCAGAAAGCAGTTGAGACCGCTTACAAGGCAGTTATGAAGCCTAAGGAGGGTACCATCCTTACAGTTGCTAAGGGTGGCGCTGACAAGGCTATGGAGCTTGTGGGGACAACAGATGACTTTGTTGTTTTCTGTGAAAAGGTTATTAAGTACATGGCTGAGGTGCTTGAATATACACCCGAGCTGCTACCTGTATTAAAGGAAGCAGGCGTTGTAGATTCCGGCGGACAGGGCTTATTGGAGGTTATGAGAGGCGGCTTTGCCGTTATGTGCGGTAAGAAGCTTGAGATCAAGCCTGCTGAGCCTGTAAAGAAGGCAGAGACTGTGAAGGTTGTAAATACAGAAGATATTTCTACTTCAGATATTAAGTTTGGATATTGTACTGAGTTCATCATCCTTTTGGACAATCAGTTTACAGAGCTTGATGAGACTGAGTTTAAGGCTTACCTGGAGTCCATCGGTGATT
This sequence comes from Lachnospiraceae bacterium, assembly GCA_016287095.1. Classification (GTDB taxonomy): domain Bacteria; phylum Bacillota; class Clostridia; order Lachnospirales; family Lachnospiraceae; genus RUG11977. The sequence goes on along the minus strand of JAEEVK010000019.1, from coordinate 20,447 downwards.
CCATCGTATGTGTGGCTGACGATGATGTGGTTAAGGTTCATGTTCATACCAATGATCCCGGTCTTGCCATCCAGAAGGCGCTTACTTTTGGTCAGCTTACCAAGATGAAGATAGACAATATGCGTGAAGAGCATAATGAGAAGCTTGGTCTGGAAGCTGAAAAGGCTGAGGCTGTTAAGGCTCAGTCTGTTAAGAAGCCCAACTTGCCTCCCAAGGAGAACGGATTTATTTCTGTTTCTGTTGGCGATGGAATCAATGAGATCTTCAAGGGCTTAGGTGTTGATTACCTTATCGAGGGCGGTCAGACGATGAATCCTTCTACAGAGGATATGTTGAATGCTATCGAGCAGGTTAATGCTAAGAATATTTTCATCCTGCCTAATAACAAGAATATTATTCTTGCTGCTGATCAGGCTAAGGCTATGACTAAGGATAAGAACATTGTTGTTATTCCTTCTAAGACTATTCCTCAGGGTATCGCAGCTATCATCAATTTCGTTTCCGGTAAATCTATCGAGGAAAACGAAGCTGAAATGAGAGAGGCTATGGAGCATGTTAAGACAGGTTCCGTTACCTACGCTGTTAGAGATACAAAGATTGATGGTCTTGAGATCAAGAACGGTGATTTCATGGGCCTCGATGACAAGTCTATCAAGAGTACCGGTTCTGATATCAAGCAGGTTACTTTGGATCTGGTTGAGACCATGGTGGAGGATGACAGCGAGCTCATTAGTATCTATTATGGTGAGGATTCCAATGAGGAGTCTGCTCAGGAGATCGCAGATGCTCTCATGGATAAGTTCGATTTCCTTGATGTTGAGGTTCATCCCGGTAATCAGCCTGTATATTACTACGTTATTTCTGTTGAATAATAATTCTTTAGAGTCATGACTATGAGTCGTGACTCTTTTTTTGTGGGGAACATGCTCAGCGCCATCATGGTCTAAAACCCGAATCGCTTAGCAGGGATATGCTAACAATATAATATGTATATAACTGCGGACACTTGCAATCGGATGCCCGCTTGATACCGGGCATCCTTGTGCTTCGTTCAAAAATCGATTTGGTCAATCGATTTTTGCCTTGTTATATACATATTCTATCGTTGCATATCCTTACTGCACGCTTTAAGGTTTTATCCCATAATGGCGCTGAGCATGTTCTGCAAAAGTGAGGAGGTAAAAGAATATTGGTAGACTTAAATATAATCATATTTTGTAAATTACATAAAAAATTTAAAAATAATTAGCACTCACCTCTTGACAGTGCTAACAATTAGTGATATAACTATATACGGTGAGTGATAGAAATGTCATTCTGAGTTAAGAAAAAAATCTTATAAGTTATGAAAGAAGGTGATTTCATGAATATTAACAAGTTTACACAGAAGTCTGTAGAGGCTTTACAGCTTTGTGAGAAGCTGGCAAATGATTACGGGAATTCGGAGATTGATCAGGAGCATTTAGCATATGCGCTTGTTTCTATTGATGAAAGCCTGATTGCCGGTTTGATTGAGAGGATGGGTATTGATCTAAAGTCCTACAAGGCCGGTTTGGAGTCTTTACTTAACAAAAAGGTTAAGGTTACCGGTAATGTGCAGGTTGGCGTTACTAAGGTTTTAAACAAGGTGTTGACCGATGCAGAGGATGAAGCCAAGGCTATGGGTGATTCCTATGTTTCAGTTGAGCATCTGTTTTTAAGACTGATCAAGGAGGCCACCGGTGAGTTAAAGGCTCTGTTTAAGCAGTTTGGTATTAACAGAGAGAGTTTTCTTCAGGTTTTGTCTCAGGTTAGAGGTAATCAGACCGTACAGACTGATAATCCTGAGGCTACTTATGATACGCTTAAGAAATACGGTACAGATCTTGTTGAACGTGCCAAGGAAGGTAAGCTTGATCCTGTTATAGGCAGGGATTCTGAGATTAGAAACGTTATCCGTATCCTTTCGCGTAAGACTAAAAACAATCCTGTGCTGATCGGTGAACCCGGTGTTGGTAAGACTGCAGTTGTTGAAGGTCTTGCTCAGCGTATCGTGGCTAAGGATGTACCTGAGGCGTTAAAGGATAAGACTATTTTCGCTCTTGATATGGGTGCTCTGGTTGCAGGTGCAAAGTACAGGGGCGAGTTTGAGGAGAGGTTAAAGGCTGTCCTGGATGAGGTTAAGAAGTCGGATGGTAGGATTATCCTCTTTATAGATGAGATTCATACTATAGTGGGTGCTGGTGCTTCTGAGGGTTCTATGGATGCCGGCAATATGCTTAAGCCTATGCTGGCTCGTGGTGAGCTGCATTGTATCGGTGCGACTACTCTTGATGAGCATAGAAAGTATATTGAAAAGGATGCTGCTCTTGAGCGTCGTTTCCAGCCTGTTATGGTTGATCAGCCTACTGTTGAGGATACTATTTCTATCCTGCGTGGTATCAAGGACAGATATGAGCTGTTCCATGGTGTAAAGATTTCTGATTCTGCTCTTGTGGCAGCGGCTGTCCTTTCTGACAGGTATATTTCTGACAGATTCCTGCCTGATAAGGCTATAGACCTCGTGGATGAAGCCTGTGCTATGATCAAGACTGAGCTTGATTCGATGCCTGCAGAGCTCGATGAGCAGAGACGTAAGATCATGCAGCTTGAGATTGAAGAGGCTGCATTAAAGAAGGAAGAGGATTCTTTAAGCAAGGAAAGACTTGAAAATCTGCGTGAAGAGCTCCAGAAACAGCGTGAAGAGTTTATGCAGCTTAAGACCAAGTGGGAAAACGAAAAGAGCGAAGTTGATAGAGTTACTAAGCTTAAGGAAGAGATAGATACCGTTAATAAGGATATTGCGGCTGCTGAGAGAGAATATAATCTTGAAAAGGCTGCAGAGCTTAAATACGGTAAGCTGCCTGAGTTACAGAAGCAGTTAAAGGAATATGAGGCTGCAAAGGGTGATAAGGAAAATGAACTGGTACATGAGTCTGTAAATGATGATGAGATAGCAAAGATCATCTCAAGATGGACCGGTATACCTGTTTCAAAGCTTTCAGAGACTGAAAGACAGAAGACCTTGAAGCTTGACGAACAGCTCCATAAGCGTGTTGTCGGGCAGGATGATGCTGTACAGAAGGTTACTGAGGCTATCATCCGTTCAAAGGCCGGTATTAAGGATCCTTCAAAGCCCATCGGTTCGTTCCTGTTCCTTGGACCTACCGGTGTTGGTAAGACTGAGCTGGCTAAGGCACTTGCTGAGAGTCTGTTTGATGATGAGAGCAACATCGTGCGTATCGATATGAGTGAGTATATGGAGAAATTCTCCGTATCACGACTCATCGGAGCGCCTCCCGGATATGTAGGATATGATGAAGGCGGTCAGCTGACTGAGGCTGTTAGACGTAAACCATATAGTGTAGTTCTGTTCGATGAGATTGAAAAAGCTCATCCTGATGTATTTAACATCCTGTTACAGTGCCTGGATGACGGTCGTATAACTGATTCATTTGGTAAGACGGTTGATTTCAAGAATACAATCATTATCCTGACATCTAATATCGGTTCACAATATCTGCTGGACGGTATTAATGAAAACGGTGAAATAAGTCCTGAGGCTGAGGCCAGTGTTATGGATGAGCTGAGAGCATCATTCAGACCTGAGTTCCTTAACCGTCTGGATGAGATCATCTGCTTCAAGCCTTTGACCAAGAATAATATCTCTTCAATCATCAGGCTTTTGGTTAAAGATATCAACAGAAGACTTGAGACAAAAGAGCTTGCTGTTGAGTTGACCGACGAGGCATGCGCATACATTGCCGATAACGGTTTTGATCCTGTATACGGTGCAAGACCTCTTAAGAGATTTATCCAGAAGAATGTTGAGACCCTTGCTGCACGACTTATCCTTGAAGGAAATGCCGGCAGAGGCGATACTATCCTTATTGATATGAAGGATGGATCACTTGTAGCCAGTAGGAAGTAATCAAGTAAATGTAACAAACTATAACGTTATAATTATTTAGCACTTGAGGGGGCCTTCTGATTAGAAGGTTCCTTTTCTTTATAAATTAAGTCATTATATAAGGTGCCTTTTTTAAGTCAGAGATTAAGTACAAAATTCAGTTTACATTTAGCATATTTCAAGGTATAATATATTTATCTTGCAGCTAACCGGGTTTACTTCTTTTGGCCAGGCAGGAACGGGAATACCGCCTGCCTTTATAATTCGGTGATATTCGCAAGGATAGCCACAGCTATTAATGCTTACTTCTTTGGGTGGATAGTGTTATAATATCGTGGCTTGTTGGCCGGCTGTAGTGCCGGCCATTTTTGTTCATATAAATTGCACTTATGTTTTATAAATATTGTTCAGAAAAAATATGCAAATCATGCATAATAAATATGAGGACATAATATGGAGAAGATATTTAAGGATTTTTTGTTTTCAAAGCATATACTAGTTGCAGAGAGATATGGGGATTCAAATACATTTGAAATACTTTACAGTATCGCAAATCTTTTCAATATTAGGATAAAAGAGGGACAAGAGCTGGTAGAAAGGGGAATGATAGAATACATTTCCAACATGATAGGAAAAAATGTCCCTGAGCCTTTTTATAAAGGTTTTCCTGAGAGTGTCAGAAAACTCACAAGCGACAAGCTGTTATTTGACCAGATGGTACATTATTCCATAACATATGGATTTGGCAAATTTGATGAAGCCGGACACTCTGTATTAGAGGAATATATGGATAGAACAGTCTTTAGTGAAAAAACAGAAACTAAGGACTTTATCGTATTGCCTGAACTGGAGTCATTAAAGAGGATACAGGCTGCAGTAGATGATATGGCTTCAAGTACCAGACCTCTCAGTCAGCAGCAGTATGATGTGGTTCGTGCATTTGCAGATAAAATTCATTATTATCCCCAGAAGATTGCTTCTAAAAATCTGGCTATAAGACTGCTTAATGATGTCCGTGATCAGTATTTTATAAATTTCTTAAAACTGTCTGATGTCCTGAAGCTTGTTGAAGAGATAAATTATCGTGGTTATGGTAATACTAATATACACAAATTAAATCTAAAAAATCAGGATCGAAGATTTATTGAATATGTAATTGATTATCTTCTTAAACAACCGACTTATGATATTATAAATTGTTATGAAAGAAAAGCAGAATGGTGCGGACTTCTACATCATATTCATTATAAGATCAAGGACAACTATGGCAGAGATTTCGTGTATAAGATGCGTGGATATGAAAACCATTCGGTATATTCATCATTTGAAGATGCCATAAACAGAGGAAAGATAGAAGATGCTGTAAGGATCCTGAAAAAAGGAAAGGGATCCGGAGCAATTCTTCGTAATCTGGATTATCTGATAAGCCGTTGTGAAAATGAAGATGATATAAAAGCAGTAATGGAAAATATTTCATCAACAAATGTTATGATCCTTATACAGCTGTTGATAAAGTATTCATCAAAAAATAAAATCCAAGCAAATAGAACTTTCACTTTTACAAAGTTTGAAAAGATGAAGGTGCATTCTGAGACTAATGAAGAAGCAAAGCGCAGAAAAACTTTCTTGCCGGAAGAACAGACCGAAGTTTTGAGAACGTTTATTAAGAATGAGCTTGAATGTGTATTAAAAAACAGACTGGGTAAGGTTTATGTGGATAAGGATATGGTAAACCATGCTTTACCTATACAGGAGACTGCTTCTTCAGGTGGATACGGTGTGCTTGCAAAGGGCACAAGACTCCATATAGAAGATTTCAAGAAAATCAGGGCATTTACCTATTGGGAAAAAGTGGATGACATTGATCTGTCGTGTTTTGGTATAACAGAGGACGGTAAGAAAATTGAATTTTCATGGCGTACCATGGCAGGAAAGCAATCGGCAGCCATTGTTTATTCAGGTGATCAGACCAGTGGGTATAAGGGTGGTTCTGAATATTTTGATATCAATCTGGATTATTTTAAAGAAGAGTATCCCAATGTAAAGTACATCATATTCTGTGATAATGTTTTCTCACCTCTCAGATTTTGTGACTGTTTCTGCAAAGCAGGATATATGCTGCGCGATACCAATGATTCCGGAAAGGTATTTGAGCCGAAGAGTGTGGAGTCATCATTTATCATAAACGCAGACAGTACATTTGCATATCTTTTTGGACTTGACCTGGAGAAAAATGATTTTATTTGGCTCAATGTAAACAGAAACAGTTATGCAGCTGTAGCAGGAGATTCACCTCTTGCATTTCTGGTTGATTATTTCTTTTCAACCGATGTTTTAAATGTTAAAAGCTTCTTTGAAATGATGGCAACGGAAACGGTTGAGGATCCTAAAATGGCAGATATTGTTGTATCGGATAAACTCAATGAATCAGAGATAAAAGAAAGCGCTAAACTGATTCATAGCTATGATTTCGAAAAGATGACCGCACTTATGGGTTGATATATTTAATTGTAGGAGTGAAAAGGTTATGGATTTTGAAAAATTGGTAACTGGACACAAAAGCAGAAGCTTATAAAAATCATCCGAATGAGAAATACAGGTAATCTAAACGGAGCAGAAATGATTTAGTAGATTTAATAAACTTTATATATTTCTTGTAAAATACTTAATTGTATGATATGATGATTTTATGTGGTATTAGTAAATGTAGTGGGGTAAAATAAGTAAAGGAGAAGGCGTATGAAGAAATTATCTAAGTTATTGTTGGTTTTTTCAGTACTGGTATTTTCATTGTCATTGATTGTTCCGCTTAATACTTATGGAGTAAAAGCTGCGGACAAGATTATGGAAAAATATTTCCCTAAGGGGATAGAAAAGGTTAAACCCAATAAACCTACAATTGATACGAGCGATACGTATTGTATCGGAGTTATCATTAAGCAGAACGACGATATCCTGAAGCTTGTCAGGGATTATGAAGCATGTGAAGAATACGTTGATTATCAAAACGATTATTACAATGATAATATTTTAAAATTCTGTGCAGATTATGGGATAAATGCTTTTGGAACAAGCATTCAGTTTGATATCTCAGTCGACGGGGGAGACTGGCAGTACAAAAAGATCTGGGATAAAAAGGAACATCTCAATTACTCCGACGGTTTCTGTTTTTATGAGAGTTTTGGAGGTGCTTCCGATGACAATACTGCATATTTTTCACTAATGGATGCAGGAGCTGTAGCTGACGGAAAGTTACTGAAGAAGACAGTTAAAAATGATCAATTTGATCTTAAAAACCATACCTTCAAGGTAAGATACCGTTACTGCGTCGAGTACGGATTGCTTGATGATTATGAAGCCGGAATGCAGTATTATTTCTCAGACTGGTCAGATGCAACAACCTTTGGAAAGACTACAGATCAGAATCTTGATATCCCGGATGAGTTGCCGGCACCTGATATTTCTAATCCTAAGAGAGAACTGAACAATGAAGGAAAATGGGGCGGTTATACTTCCGTTATGACGCATTTCTCTCAGGATGTTACAGATGCAGCAACTGCTATCTACATTAGTACCGGAGAACGTGAACCTTTCGTTGTCATCGTTGAAGCGGCTGTGGATGATCTGACCGAGAAGAAGTTTGAAGAAGGTTCTATGGCGAATGCTGTCTGGTTAAGCGACGGGCAGAGAGGCACAAGTTTTGATAGCGAAGGAACGTTTACCGAGAAATCAAGGATTCTTATCAGGTCAAAGGTACATTGCGATACTTTAGACAAGGATTCCAAGTATGATTATGCAGTAGATAAGGTTAAGGGTCTCAAAGTTAAGAAGGCTAAGACTACATCCCTTACACTTACATGGAATAAGGTTGCAGATGCTGAGTTCTATGAGATTTACGATAAGGACAATAAGTTGGTAGCAACATCTAAGACTAACAGCGTAACCATAAAGAAGTTAAAGGCTGCTACTGGATATGATTACAAGGTACGTGCAGTAGTTGATAAGGTGTTTGTAGGCCTGTTCAGTGATACATTACAGTGCGCTACACAGCCTAAAAAGACAAAGATATCCAAGGCTGCTTTATCCGGAGAAAGCTTCTCAGCAACATATAAGAAGGTAGCCGGTACAGGATATCAGATACAGGTATCAACAGACAAGAAGTTTGGTAAGAATGCTGTAGATGCAACTATTCCCGATATCAAGACTATTAAAGTAGTTACAGACGTTCCGGGAGCTGAAGCATTAAAGGGCTCGACAATACATGTTCGTGTGAGAGCATACTTTACATATGGTGATGTTACCACTTACGGTTCATGGAGTAAGGTAAAGAGTATTAAAGTTAAATAATCAATATATGAAAAAAACAGCTTTGTGTCAAATGACATAAGGCTGTTTTATTTGTTTTACAAGATTCGTCCATATTCTTGTACTTATTTAAACACCCACACGTTCTTACCAGTTGAACCACATCCGTATATTATTTTAACAGAAAACGGATGACAGGACTTGAACCCGCATCTTGTGGATATGTATAAAATAACATAACCTATATGTATAGTCAAGACTTGATGATTATAATTATTAATATTACTAAAAATTACAAAAAAATGCATGCAAGATAATACTGTAATCTTATATTGATAATACATAAAACTTATTGTATTATCTTATCTAAAGACACTAAAAATTTATTAAGCTTGTTGGAGTTACATGTATAAAATGAAAAAGAAATCAATAATTTTTTTAGTATGTATTTTGACATTGTTATTTACAGGATGCACTGTTGAAAAAGTTAAATTACCGGCGCAGAAAGAAATAACTTCCAAAAATTTGAAGGATGTTTTTTTAGAACATGGAATGAAAGTCGGTACATGCGTATCCGCTAACGTTAAGAATGATGAAAAAATGTCTGCTCTTATCCTTGAACAGTTTAACAGCGTTACGATGGAAAATGCTATGAAGCCTGATTATATCCTTAATCAGGAGCGAAGTAAAACCGAAGGGAAGCTTGTCGTAGAATTTAACCAGGAAGCGCTTTCAGTACTTGGTTGGGCAAAGAATAACGGTCTTTCCATGAGAGGACATACACTTATCTGGTACAGCCAGACACCGGAGTGGATATTTCATGAAGGATTTGATACCAATGGCGCATATGTAGGTCGCGAAACGATGCTTGCCCGTATGGAATCAATGATAAGCGGTGTATTCGAAGAACTTGACAGATTAGGTTATATTAATCTTTTCTATGCTTACGATGTTATAAACGAAGCATGGATGGAGGATGGCACTATCAGAAAAAACCATTGGACCGAGACCATAGGTGATGATTATCTCTGGTATGCGTTTTATTATGCAGATAAATATGCACCTGATTATATAGATTTATATTATAACGATTATAATGAGCAATATAAGGCAGATACTTTATCAGCTTTTGTTAATACACTAAAGGATGATGACGGAAGATACTTAATTGACGGTATCGGGTTGCAGGCTCATTTGTTTACTGCTGATGATTTTGTCGGATATCTCGCTGCAGTAGATACTCTGGCGGAAACAGGACTTAAACTACAGGTTACAGAACTTGATATAGGACTGGGGAAATATCAAAGTCCTCTCACTGCAACTGATGCTAATCTCAGGACACAGGGAAAATTCTATTACGAACTGATAAACGGGTTATTTACAAGAGCTGACGCAGGTAAGATCAAGATGGATTCTATCACCTTCTGGGGCTTTTCAGATGGTATCTCCTGGCGTAAAGAATACAGTCCACAGCTTTATGACAGCGATTTGGATCCGAAATATTCTCTGTATGGCGCATTACAAGTCAAAGAATATGCCGGCTATTAATGTAAAAACAGATCCCAACTTATACCGAAGGGATCTGTTTTTTGTATTCCCTAAACATAGAAACAAGAAATATCAAGCCTCTGAAACATAACTCAAGGCACATAACAACCCAAACACCAACAAGACCGAATTTACCGGCGGCAAATAAAGATGCAGGGAGTCTTACACACCACATACTTATCAGGTTAAGCAATGTAGGTATCCTGGTTTTTCCCATACCCCTGAATACACCTTCAGCCACGATGGAAGCACCAAACATAGGCTCTGCAAATGCCTCGATCCTTAATATCTGTGTGCCAAGTGTACGCACTTCTTCCTCTGATGACATAATACCAATCATCTGTGGTGCAAATATATATAGCAGGACTGCAGATAAAGCCATAAACACCATGCCGATTATGACGGTCATATATGCAAAGTTCTTTTCCTGCTTTTTATTGCCTGCACCTTTCATTTGACCAACCAGAGTTACAGCGGCATGTGAAATACCATATCCGGGCATATAACAGAGACTTTCTGCAGTTATAGAAAATGAATTTGCCGTTATAGCAATATTTCCTAACGGAGCCACTATCTTAGTTGAAAGTACATAAGCAAATCCCATTATCAGAGAACTGATCATAACAGGCAGTGAAATCTTTATAGCACTGATAACTTTTTCCCGACTCAGTAATCCATGCTCATTTTTCCTTATATGAAGTTTCTTTGAAAATACAAGTATGGCAAGTAAAATACTAACAGTTCCAACTGCATTTGCGCATAAAGTACCCAGTGCTGCTCCTTTTACACCCATTCCGGCTTCATAAATAAAGAAAGAATTAAATAAAACATCAAGGAAACAGAGACCTACATTAAGGATCGCAGGTAGCTTCATATTTCCACTGCATTCAAGCATTCCGGCTCCTGTATGATTTATCTGCATAAGGGGCAGGGATAGAGCAAATATCATAAAGTAATCTGCAGCATCATCCAGGATCTTTTCATCAGCACCCATCCATGCAGGCAACTGTCTGTGTATAAGCAGGGACAGTCCCATAAGCATAGCTGAGAATAATATAACAACAATAAAACCGGACTTTATATACTTTCTGGCTTCTGCTTCTTCACCGGCACCTATCCTGTGTGCAAGTCCAACGGTAAATCCTGTACCGATACTCGAGCATAGTCCCGAGATTAGCCAGGTTGTAGTTGACACAACTCCTATGGCGGCTGAACAGTCCGACCCAAGGCTGCCGACCATGGAGGCATCTATATATTCCATGATAATTGTCGATATCATGGACATTATTGCAGGGAAACTAAGCATCAGAACCAGTGATATCTGTTTCTTCCTGCTCAATTCTCCGCCGTTTCTCAAATATTCTAATTTATCCATTTTTTCGCTTAATTAATTATTTTATGTTTATTTGGAGAATGATTATATATTAATGAGGAGTATATCAAAAATAAATGTATATGTCAAAATCAAAATGTATTTTAAGGTTTATGGTGTGGCAGAATGTAGGTGGTATCTTGTATCGGTTTTTTATAAAATACAGGCTACCACCTATATTTTACATATTGGCATTGATAAATGCAGAAAGGAATTGCTATGAAGAAACAGCAACGCTACACGGCACTTTATGAAAGGCTCAGTCACGATGACGAGCTTCAGGGGGAATCCAACAGTATATCCAACCAGAAACAGCTGCTTATGGATTACGCTAATTCTCACGGACTGCCATCGCCCAGGCACTTTGCAGATGATGGTATCTCAGGGACAAGGTTTGACAGACCTGCTTTCCTTGAAATGATGAAGGAGATAGAGGAAGGCAACATTGGAACGGTCCTTGTAAAGGATATGAGCCGTCTTGGAAGGGATTATCTGATAGTAGGTCAGATAGTGGAGATGTTCAGACAGAAGGATGTCCGTCTTATTGCGGTTAACGACGGCACTGATACACTGCTTGGTGATGATGACTTCCTTCCGTTCCGTAACATTATGAATGAATGGTATGCTAAGGATACGAGCAAGAAAATACGCTCATCCTTTAAGGCAAAGGGAGATGCGGGCAAGCACGTTGCAAGCTCACCGCCATACGGATATATCAAGGATCCGGCAGATAAGAACCATTGGATTGTAGATGAGGAAGCTGCCGAAGTTGTCCGTAAGATATTTAAGCTTACGCTTGAAGGTTATGGTCCTTTTCAGATATGCAAGAAGCTTGAAGCTGAAAACATTGAGATACCCGCCGTACATCAGAAGAAGCAGGGACTTGGGTTATATCAGTCAAGGGAAATAAAATACCCGTACCGCTGGGGAAGTTCTACGGTAGCGAGCATACTTACCAAAAAGGAGTATCTCGGGCATACGGTCAATTTCAAGACAAGAAAGCACTTTAAGGACAAGAAAAGCCACTATGTAGCACAGAAATACTGGCAGATATTCGAGAACACCCAAGAGCCGATAATAGACGAGGAAACTTTTTATAACGCCCAGAAGTGCAGGCAGGGCATAAAGCGTTATCCTAACGGGTGGGGAGAACCTCATCCGCTTGACGGCAAGCTGATATGTCCCGATTGCGCGGGCAAGCTTTACTGCCATAGGAATAATAACGGAAAGCGTATAGCTATGTTTACCTGCGGAAATTATGGAAAAGTCCCGGTAGGTACACTGTGTTCATCACCCCATAGGATAAAGGCAGAAGCCCTGATTGAGATTGTAAGGGAAACGCTCAGATTTCTTAAAAGCACTATCGAAGCAGATTCAAAGGAATTTATCGAGCAGATAACACAGACGGAAGAAGATAACCGCAGTGAAGAAGTGAAAAAAAAGCAGACCCGCCTTAATGTGTGCAGAAAGCGTGTTGATGAACTTGAAAGGCTTATCTGCAAGATTTATGAGGATAATGCTTTGGGCAAGCTGCCCGAGAGCAGGTATGAAACCCTTATAAGACAGTATTCAAAGGAGCAGGAGAGCCTTAACAATGAAATAGACGATATTGAGGAGCTTCTTTCAAAGGCTGAGGAAGAACGCAGGAGCGGAAAGAAGTTTGTTGACCTTATGTCAAGATATGATAACTTTGATGAGATCACGCCTTTTATAGTCAATGAGTTTATTGATAGGATAGAAGTACACGAAAGGGCGAGAAAAGGCTCGGCACAGACTACTCAGAAGGTAGATATATATTTCAACTTCATCGGAAACTACTCGCTTCCGGAAAAGGAGCTTACCGAGGAAGAAAAGGCGGAGCTTGCACGCATAGAGGAGAAAAAGGACAGGATTCATAGAAATTATATACGCAGAAAAGAGAATGGAAAGCAGAAGGAATACGAGAAGAAATATGAGCTTAGACGCAGGGCAAGGTACGCAGAAAAGAAAGCACAGAACCCTAATCCTTATGAGATTCCTGCCGAGGTTTACGATCAGGAGCATTTTTCAAGGGTGAGCGTGGTGCTTGCGGATTCTGTGAAGCCTGATTTTTGAAAATTTCATAACTGATAACGGAAAAGTGTTGATGGAGATGTTCATTGACACTTTTTTGATTGCCGTAACCGGAATACACTCTCTGGCTTTGTATTTTGACCATATAGGGCGGTTTATAGGCTGAGATGGGAAAATGTACCACTTTGAAAGCCGGTATTCAGTTTTTACGATAGTTATCGTGAAAAATCGACCATAAATCCGGAAATTGCCGGACTGTCTTAAAAGAGAGAGGAAAGAGAAAGGGGGAAAGAGCGAAAGAAACGAAAGAAAGGAACGAAAGAACGAAAAGAAAGAACCAAAGAAAAGATAGAAAGAAAGTAAAGCAAAGCGAAGAAAGTGAGAAAGGCGGGAAAGATGAAAGCAGAGAGAAAAATGATTCTTATCAATCAATCTATCCATCCATCATCAATCTCTCTTTGGTCCTTTCTCTCTTGCTGCATAAAGGAGGCTGAAACGGATATGGATATAAATCATACGATTGATATGATAGCCGGATATTATAACGGACAAAGGGAATACACGCTTAATAAGGGATACAGCGACCAATACAGCACTGTATATACCACAGAGGGCAGTAATGCGTTGCTGGTCATTGACCGAAAAGGGGATGCTTGCTTTTCGGCACACCTTACTGACGAGGAGGGAATTATCATAGCGAGGGATAATTATACACTTGATAACGGGAAGATAAGCTTAAAGAGTGCCGAGAGGATGATGAACGATGGCAATACACTGATACAGTTTACCCCGGAGGAGCTGTCAGTCCTTCAATCCTTCGGGGAAGAAAAAGGTAAGGATACAACAGACCATCTGAGGATCATAGCACCTCTGATAAAGGATGAGCCTTCAAGAAATCTTGCACTCAGGACAGCCGATAAGATAGACCTTCTGCCGGAGCATTCCTACAAGGAACTGTTCTCAACTACCCAAAGACGCTATGAAATGCAGAATAATCTATCCATCCGCACGAGGATAGACAGGGCAAGAGAGCGGGCAAAATCCTTGAACAAGGGGCAGAGAGTACAGAAGAAAGGTGATATAGCCTTATGAAGCTTACCAGAGAGGAGCAGGAAACAATCATCACTTTCAACGCGAAGAATAAGAACGCCACCATCTATACCCGTGATCCGACCGTTATGAGAGAAGTCGACTCGTTAGTTATCGGATATCCGGATGTTTTCAAGTGCGTAGGCGAATCAGATATCGACAAGACCTATGAAATGCCAAAAACTGCCGTTAGTTATCGTAAGCCAAGGCGGTTATCAAAGAAGCAGAAAGAGGGTGCTAGAGAACGTATGAGAAAAATCAATAGCAAACAAGCTTTTTTATGAAAAATGTAAAATATGTTTGAGCGGTGCAGGTTATAAATATTTAATGAAATATTAGTTGAATAATCTGAAAATTTATGGTACATTATAAATGGGATAAAAGGATTGAAAGGAAACTGATAAATGACAGAACAAGAGATTTTAGAGCAGATTGAAGCTTTGAATAAACAGTTGGAAGAAATCAGGATGCAAGGCGCAGATGCTGGCTTGCTTATAGATGAAGCTGAGAGGGAACTGCAGCACCAGGAAGACCTTCAGAGAATACGCGGATTCAGAATGATAGATGATGATTTTATGAATGTCGTATTTGATGATAATGTTGAAGGAACAGAACTCCTTTTAAGAATAATACTTGATAATCCGACCATAAATGTGAACAGCGTTAAAACCCAGAGGGTTATGAAGAACCTTTTAGGGCGGGATGTATGGCTTGATATAGATGCTAATGATGATACTGGAAAAGAATACAATATTGAAATTCAAAGAGCGGACAAGGGTGCTGAGAGAAAAAGAGCAAGGTATCATTCTAGTATTAAGGATGCCCATCTATTAAAAGCGGGAGACGATTTTAGTAAGTTACCTGAATCATATGTGATATTTATTACAGAAAACGACGTGATGAAAGGTGGACTACCTATCTATTTTATTGAAAGAGTTATAACAAATACGGGTGAGCCGTTTAATGACGGAGAGCATATAGTTTATGTAAACGGCGCGAGCGAAAACGGAACAACAGAACTGGGAAAACTGATGCATGATTTCTTGTGCGAAGATCCCAATGATATGTATTATATACCTCTGGCTAAGAAAGTCAGGTATTTTAAAGAGGACGAGAAAGGAGTGGCTACGATGTGCAAGGCGTTGGAAGATATGAGAAATGAAGTGGCGAGAGAAACTGCAAGAGAAACAGCAGAAAAGACAAAGGTTGAAAATGCTCTTAATCTTTTGAAACTTGGAAAACTTTCATTTGAAGAGATCGCAAATGCCATTGGGCTCTCTGTTGAAAGAATAACTGAGCTTGCTAAGATGCAGCCGGCAAGACCTTAATTCAAGTGATTTGGTGGAGAATCTCTCCACCGTTTTTTGTTGAAATACTTATGACGTAAGAGGCTATAAAGTGATGCTGGGTTTTGATATAATTATTGGGTTTTATTAGTATAGAAAATGATCAGCATTCAGATCTGATATGTATTTTTGTGTAAGATGTAGTGATTACTTAATAAGGTGAGTGATATGGTCAACACTTCAGACAGAATAGAATATGTACGGTTTGAGAAATCTTATGAAGATGAGGTATTAAATGTCTTCGTTGATTCTTTTGTAAAATATCCGTTGTTCTGGGGAGTTTTCGAAGACAGGTTCAACTCTGAGATAAAGCTGCGTAGTTTTTATGAGCATCTGATGAAGGGAATCTTCAGAGCTACAATCCGCAAGGATGACTGCTATATAGGTATTATTGACGGAAAAGTTACAAGTATCGTGATTGTTGAGAAACCGTCAGATAAGCCGGTTGGCTTTTGGGATTATGCTGTAAGTGGAATGGCAGGTATTATAGCGAGAATCGGGATTAAAGACACGCTTGAATTTATGGAAATGTCAGATAAAACGGAAATTGTTGTAAAAAGCATCCCGGAACCTCGTTGGCATTTATATTTTTTGGCAGTTGATCCGGATAATCAGAAGCGAGGCATCGGATCGGGTGCTATACAGGATTTCCTTATTCCTTTGGTAAAATCCAATGGTGGAAATCTGATTACCGTAACTACCAATTCTGAGAAAAATGTGGCGTTTTACATCAATAACGGGTTCACGCTTGTAAAAGAAGAAACGCTTGAATGCAATGCAAAAATCATTGGAAATTGGACGTTCAGAATGGATTTATGAAGATTAAATTGATGTATTAAATTTACCTAAGAAATTGCATTAATGTAAGTTATTTTGAAAGAACAGAAGGCAAGAAGATGTTATGGCGTTTATTGAATGAGTATGAGCTATAAGATAAAAACAATATTAATATGCTTTGTATCTGTGTTGCTTGTGATTACCGGATGCGGATCGTCCGACAGATTTCACGGCGACCGGCCTTACGATTCGTATTTTGATACGGCTAAGGAGTTTGCCGAGTATTGGTGCGGCCCGTGCGAAGAAGTCGACGAATATACCGTGGAGACTTCTTATGGTGATGTCATCGTTCATAAGATGCAGGATACGGAATTCGGATTTGTCTACTCCGTGGAAGAACGGGTGGAGGAGTACACGACCGGTGTTTACAGTAGTTATTCCACCTACGACTTCTCATATTATTATCTTCAGACTTATCTTGAGTGTGCGGATCTCGAGGATATCATCGATGAGTACTCATTGACCGTGGATATTGGTGAGATCAGCGAAAGTGCGACCGAAGGACTGACGGGCTTCTACCTGCCCGGTGTCGATATATACACGGACCGGCTTTTGTCTGACTCGGAGTGTGATCTGATCCTCGATTCGTTTGTCGATGAGTTCGAAGCATTCGATGTTCGTGGCAATTTCACACGTGAATATGACAATGCGGTAGTCTTCTTCAATTTATATTCCGCCCCGACCGCCCAAGAGCAACAGAACGGTTACTATCATCATAGTGAAGATAGAACTTACGGGTATCAGCAGTAGAAAATCGGAGTGTGTATTGTATTTCAGGTTCGACGAAAGCAAAATAAGAAATAGTGATAGCAAAGGAGTGACGTGTCAAATATGTTAAATGCAATAAACATTATATCCGATATAGCATTCATAATAATTTACTTAATTATATTCTATATTTCATTGAAGAAATGTTTTTTGCAGGAAGGCA
The DNA here is from genome assembly GCA_016287095.1 of Lachnospiraceae bacterium. Lineage (GTDB taxonomy): Bacteria > Bacillota > Clostridia > Lachnospirales > Lachnospiraceae > RUG11977. Next base: position 3,039 of record JAEEVK010000019.1, on the reverse strand, counting down.
AAAGCAGGATACTGCTCTTAGTTTTATCTCTTGTGACCAATCCGATGACATTATTTCCGGTATCATTTGGACTATCTTTTATAGTGGAGTGGCTTATCTGTGGGCGAAATGCTGAAAGCGTGGAAATTGATTCATTAACGATATATGTGCTTGGCGGAGTTCTTTTTATAGCAATGATAATAATTTTATCAGGACTGGTTGGGCGATGGCTGAAGGCATATAACATATCCCTGGTAATGTTTCTATATCTGATGTTCGGGGTTATCTACGCATTGTCAGGAGAGAGCGCTTCAGAAGAAAATATCAATTATGTGATCTCATCCGATGCCCAGGAAATCCTGCAAAACATAGTATATATTGCAGCGGTATTACTGTTATACAGATTTGTTGTAAGGAATCTTTCGGAACTTACTGATAAAAAGAGACAGATCAGCTGGAAACTGTTTTTGCTTCCACCGGTACTTTTTCTGCCTGTCTACTATGTCTTTGATTACTTAACATACAGATATGATGATGGTTTTTCTAATACTGTAGTGCGTATATATTCGATGTTAGTGCTTGCGTTGTTCATATGGGCATTTTCAGTTATTATCAGGAATATAAATGTATCGAATGCTGTTATCGAAGCACAGTATGAAGCTGAGCATGACAAGCTTACCGGTTTGTACAATAAAGGTAAATACATGATGCTGAAGGAAAAGCATTTCAATGATCCCGGATCTATAGCTCTATTCAATTTTGATGTAAATAATTTAAAGTATATTAATGATAATTTCGGTCATGAGTACGGAGACGAACTGATCGTCAAGGCGGCACAGAGTATACATGCAGTGACCTCGGACCGTGTATTCGGTTTCAGAATGGGTGGAGATGAATATGCAATGGTAGCCGTGAATGTCACCAGGAAAGAAACTGATGAAATATATAATGGCTGGAAACGCTCACTTGAAGAATTAAACACACAGGGCAATGTTTACTGTGTAATGGCCTGTGGTCTTAAGTACTGCGAGGGTGAGTTCGATGTGGAAGAACTGTTTAAACAGGCAGATGAGCTGATGTACCTCGACAAAAAAGCCCGTAAAGAAAAGGGGGAAACTTCGCATCTTCGAAGCGAAAGCTGAATTTTAATGCTTGAACCATAAAATCCCCGGGGATGGTCCGTATATTATATATACGGATCATATTTTTCAAAAGGAGGATTTGTGATCATGAAAAAATCTGTATTAGCAATATTAGTTTGCACTTTGGGGGTGGTGCTTGCAGGATGCGGAACTGAAAAAAACGGCGTAGCTGTTTCATCAGACATAAACGAATCGAAACAGATTGTTGAAACAAAAATATCCGATGAACAGGATTTTGAAACGAACATAACCGATGAACAGGATGTTTCGGAAATACAGGAACCTTCGCCGGAAGTATTGGAGCTGAGTGATTATGATATGCCCGGGGATGAAGAGATAAAGGTAATATGGAGTGGCGTTTATGGCTGGGAGATGGGGGGCGACTATGTTTATATAGATGCATACGGAAGAATCTATGAGGAGCGAGAGTGTGAGGAACCTATGTTTGAGCCGGTGGGTGCATGTGCTGAAACTTATACAGGTAAGCAGTTTACTGAAGATGAACTTAATGAGTTTTTCAGTTTAAAAAAAGATGATGATGACGGACATAAAGAGCTGCTCAGCAGAAAGGGCATTAAATTTGGCCGGAAGAATTGATATGGAATACTTTACAAAATAGAACAAATGTTCTGTAGTTACATATACACATGAAAGAAGTTGTATGTGTATGATAACGGATGATAATTATGAACCAATAGCAAAACCAGTCGATGTAATTATAAAGGGCTTTAATGATCTGTCACATCATGGAGCAAGGACCATGCCTGATGGGGTATCTGTGACGAATAATACGCTGATTTATGACTGCAGGATACATGTACTGAACCGGGAAAGACGGGTTACGCTTTATTATGAGCCGTATAAGATGGAGTGGAAGATATCGACGGGATAGAAGTTATGTGCTGCAGATATTATATATGGTCAGAAACTTATGAATATTTTGATGATCTGCCGGTTGTAGGTGAATCAGTAAGGCTTTCCGGGGATATACATCCTTCAGAGAATGCCTTTATTATCCGGAATAAGGCAGATAAACTGTGTGGGCAGATATGTTCCTGGGGATATCCGTCAAACGGAAATAAGGGCTTAGTTATAAATGCAAGAGCAGAGACACTGCATGAAAAGCCTATGTTTTCGGAAGATATAATGAACAGACGATGCCTTGTTCCGGCAAACGGATTTTATGAATGGGACAGGTTAAAGCAGAAGGCGAATGTTACTGTTCCTGATGAGCCGTTTATCTACTTTGCCGGTATATACGGTATCAGGGCAGGAATGGAAAGATTTGTGATAATTACAAGACCTTCTGCCGGAGAGATGAGCCGTATTCATGACAGGATGCCGCTCATTGTTCCTAAGGATAAGATTGGGGAGTGGTTTTCAGAAGATTATAGGAATGTGCTTTCTTCCGAACCGGTTTCTGTTAAGGTTTCGGTTGAGAATGAGCAGATGACATTCTTGTAGAAGGCTGTACATGTGGAATAAATTACTTAATCTGATAAATAAGTATGAAATTTTAAGAGATTTAAAAGTTTCGGAACAAAATTGAACACCTGTTTTGCTGAAGGGTTAAGCAATATGACAAAGATTCGCTGCGTAGTAGAAAGAATAACATATCAGAACCCGGAAAACGGCTACTCTGTCATCAAATGCCGTGTGAAGGATTATAGTGACCTGGTTACTGTCTTAGGTAATCTGCTGGATGTTAATGTGGGTTCGGTTCTTCTTGTGGATGGAAACTGGAAGGTGGATCCTAAATACGGCCGTCAGTTTGTTGCGGAAAACTGGGAGGAAACCCTGCCGGCTACTGTATATGGCATGAAGAGATATCTCGGATCCGGGCTCATAAAGGGGGTGGGATCGGAGTATCCTATAGTGGTCATGCCTGTGACCATGAGCCATTATATAATGCTCCAGC
>JAEEVK010000112.1 GCA_016287095.1 Lachnospiraceae bacterium | reverse complement strand
TCGTTTGCCTTCATTGAAACATAGTCCACAAACTCCTCGTCGTATTTCACATTAAAACGCACCTCGGGAGCTCCAAATTCCACAAACGATCCGTTCGCTTCTTTTCCCGGAGAAATATGGAAATAGTCCGCATACAATACGGAATGCGGACTTGATATAATAATAGTATCGGGCTTAAGGGCAGCTATTTCGTCAGCCACCCTCTCATAAGCCTCTATAGTACTTTTTATTTGTTTTTCACTTCCCCGTCCGACCTCGGGTACTATCATCGGTGGATGGGGCACCATAAATGCAGCTAAGATAGGCATATGCTAATACCCTCCTACTATAAGGTTCTTTTAAAATTCAATCAGTACCTTAGCAAGTGATCCATCATTCTCTGCCAAAGCCTTAAATGCATTTGCTGCATCATCCACAGGATAAACCGCACTTACCATATCCAATACATTTACCTTACCGGAAGCAATCAGATCGATAACGGCCTGGAAATCTCTTGCATAAGAATTACGGCTGCCAAATACATTAAGCTCTTTCTTAAGCAGTATCGAATGCAGGAAAGTAGTCTCCTTCTTGCCGTTTCCGATAAGGATGATATTGGCAGCAAAAGCTGCACAATCAATACAATTAAGGAAGGTAACGGACTGGCCGCAAGCCTCAACACAGACATCAAAACCATTACCGTTAGTTATCTTCATGGCTTCTTCCTTGATATCGGTCTTCTTAGAATTGATCACACCTGCAGCACCGAAATGCAGAGCCTTCTGTAGTCTACCGTCAAGTACATCGGCTACATAAACCTCAGCACCCTGTGCCTTAGCTGCGATAAGTGCAAACAAACCTATAGGACCTGCTCCGACAACGAGCACCTTATCACCCTCGTTCACCTTTGCCCTGTGAAGTGCATGATAGCTGATGGTAAAAGGCTCAACCAAAGCCAGCTCCTTAGCTGACAAACCCTTGCCATCATATATTCTCTCAACAGGCATCACGATATATTCCCTGAAAGATCCGTCTCTCTGTACACCCATAGTCTGGTTGTCAGTACAGCAGTTTACAAAGCCTCTCTGACAGGAATAGCACTTTCCACAGTTAAAGTAAGGATTTGCGGTAATTATATCCCCAGCCTTAAGTCCCCTGTCATTCTCAGGGATGGAAACTATCTGTGCACTGAACTCGTGTCCGGGTATCCTGGGATAAGTGGTAAAGGGCTGATTGCCTGTGTAGCTGGCTACATCCGCACCACAGATACCGCAATATAAAACCTTAAGTAATGCCTCGCCTTCCTTCGGTACGGGCTTCTCCGTATCTGTAAGTCCAATCTTAAAAGGCTCCTCGATAAGTACTGTTTTCATTTCTTTGCATCTCCTACTATTTATTTTGCTCTCAATTTTTCAATCAGATCTGTACATACTTCGGATTCCAGATCACTGCAGTCTTCATCGGTGCACTCTTACTGTAGATCTTGTTCTTGTATGCTCCGATAGGATCCGCTGCAAACTCATCCCTGTCTATCAGCTCCACTATCTCGTTATAATGGCTCTGTGCCAGCAGCTCTATAGCCTTTTCCATGTGATCCTGGCGGAAATTGATGGAACCCATTATCAAATGGTTTTCAAATCCGAAAGGCATGGTATCAAATGTAATCTGCGGTCCCAGTGAAAAGCTGTTGTACACACCGTTGCATCCAAGTACCTTGTGCTCAAATGCTATACGATGCTCCACATTTACTCCGCTCACTCCGATAAATAAGGTAGCTCTGCCACCCATCTTTTCGATAATGGCCTTCGCCAATTCTTCTTCGGAATCAAAATTGTTTTGCAGGTACTCTACACTACCGGTGCAGTTTTCATTCGAAGCACCATCAGCAAAACTGCGTTTAGCCTGCTCCAATGCAAAACTAACCTTTGGCGAATCTTCTGCACTCCTGGCCACAAACAGTACCTTTGCATTCTTGTGATTTCTGCATATCAGGTCACCGATAAACATGCCTGTGGTACCCAGTCCAAAGATAACAGTCCTGTCAAACACTTCTTCCTTAGCTTTTTCTCTGGCAGTCTGCTCATCACACTTATACTTTCTCATAGCTACACGGAAGTTATGAGCACTGCCCAAATCCTCCATACGCTCCAGCTGGAACAGCATGCACGCAAACGGATCAGGAAATACCATCTTCTTTGCAAACTCCAGATCGAGCTTACCATCCTTTACATATCCGTCAGGTATCTTTAACAGCATATCCGGATGGAAATACTGCTTATCTGCAAAAAGGCCGTCAGCCTTGTCACATCCATACTCAAAATAAGTCTCATCCTCAGCATACCTTGTAGGATCCCAGCTGTCACCACCACGGATAAGAACTATCGCAAAACGATTCTCCGACGGTACCCAAACAATACCCTCATGTCCGTTTATGAGTCTGTTCTTTCCTTCGGGGAATTTTGCAGTGAGTCTGCCCTCACTGCCCATATGCATCAGCTCATTATCCGTGCCACAAAAGCCTACCATAACAGGCTCGCAAAGGATGCCCTCCTTCAGCTCCTCGCCTCTCAGCCTCTGTCTCTTTACATTGGTTATCTCCACATCACCGTAAACCAGCGGCTTTTCAGCGTCATTCTGGAAATATGTACCCTTGACTATCATATAAACCTCACTCTGCCTTTTTTTCATCAGGCATTTCACTATATCTTCCAAAGTATATTTTGTGCCATCTCTTAAGTAATTTGTGCGGTGCCAAAATTTCCTAAACAGTATACCACCAAATGTAAAAAAAATCCACCAAAATTTTTACCTCACCAAAAAAAAGAGCGAAGCAAGAACCTTGAAACTCAGGATTCTTCGCTTCGCTCAGAATTACACTTTTAACTTAGTACATACAAAATCTCATTGTCACGATTAAGCATTAGTCAATCTTAGGTAACTTAGCTACGGATGCGGCAATCTCCTCATCGGTGGGGATGTAATCGCTCATCTCGCCATCATTGTACTTCTGGTAAGCAACCAGATCAAAGTAACCTGTACCGGTAAGACCGAATACGATGGTCTTCTCCTCGCCGGTCTCCTTGCACTTTAATGCCTCGTCGATAGCTACGCGGATAGCGTGTGAACTCTCGGGAGCAGGAAGGATACCTTCAATACGTGCGAACATCTCAGCTGCTTCAAATACAGAAGTCTGCTCAACACTTGTAGCCTCCATGAAACCATCATGGTAAAGCTGTGAAAGTGTGGTGCTCATGCCGTGGAATCTAAGTCCGCCTGCATGGTTAGCTGAAGGAATGAAGCTGCTGCCAAGTGTATACATCTTAGCTAAAGGACAGATCATACCTGTATCACAGAAGTCATATGCAAATGTACCACGTGTAAAGCTCGGGCATGAAGCAGGCTCTACAGCGATGATCCTGTAATCAGCCTCGCCTCTCAGCTTCTCGCCCATGAAAGGAGCGATAAGTCCGCCCAGGTTACTTCCGCCGCCTGCGCAGCCGATGATGATGTCAGGCTTGATGCCGTACTTGTCAAGAGCTGTCTTAGCCTCAAGACCGATAACTGACTGATGAAGAAGTACCTGGTTAAGTACCGAGCCTAATACATATCTGTATCCGGGATTCTTTACAGCTACTTCAACAGCCTCTGATATAGCACAGCCAAGTGAACCTGTGGTACCGGGATGCTCGGCAAGGATCTTCTTACCTACCTCTGTGGTCTCTGAAGGTGAAGGAACTACGCTTGCGCCGTAAGTTCTCATAACCTCACGTCTGAAAGGCTTCTGCTCATAAGAAACCTTAACCATATATACCTTACAGTCAAGCCCAAGGTATGCACAAGCCATGGAAAGAGCTGTTCCCCACTGACCTGCACCGGTCTCAGTGGTTACACCCTTTAAACCCTGCTTCTTAGCATAATAAGCCTGAGCGATAGCGGAATTCAGCTTATGGCTGCCGCTGGTATTATTTCCTTCGAATTTATAATAAATCTTAGCAGGTGTCTGGAGCTTCTCCTCAAGGCAGTATGCACGTACCAGGGGTGAAGGTCTGTACATCTTATAGAAGTTTCTGATCTCCTCAGGTATCTCGATAAAAGGAGTAGTATCATCAAGCTCCTGCTTTACGAGCTCATCACAGAAAACTCCGCCGAGCTCCTCAGCTGTCATGGGCTTATGAGTTCCGGGATTCATAAGGGGAGCGGGCTTATTCTTCATATCCGCTCTTAAGTTGTACCAAGCCTTGGGCATCTCATCTTCAGTTAAATAAATTTTGTAGGGTACTTCATTCTTTGACATCGTTTTGTCCTCCTGTATATTGTTTTATTTCCGGGACTTTCCAAAAAAAGAAAGTCCCAACAGTAAGTTACTGCTGGGACAGGTAATCATATTAACCTGCGGTGCCACCCGGCTTGGTGTAAATACACCCACTCACTCATACACCGGTATGAAAACATACCATCATATGATGACTCATTCACGCAAAGTCTGCTGCGTCTCCCATACTCCAGGTCGCCCTGTTTCCGTTCGCCCTCCGAAGACCATTCATAATCGCTATCCTTACCGCAATCCCACCATCTGCGGCTCTCTGAGAAGCACTCACGAATACTACTCTTCTCCTTCAACGGTTTAAATCATTAAAACATATTTTTAGAAATTTGTCAACAAATATTTTTTACTTAGCCTTGTTCTGTACTAAATCTTTAATAGTAAGATTCAAAAAGCTCTCCGATATCTCAAAATAAAACAGTTCAGTCTCCTCATCATAGACTATGCAGTCATTGCCTGCAAGGATTTCATCAATATCCAACTCGTCATCAATATCCAACTCGTCCCCATCATAAAAGTCCCCGTTCATCACATCCACAAACTCATCAAACAAGGCTCTGTAGGTTTTAGCATACATCCATAGCAAAAACTTCTCCAGGTCAGTAGCTTTTGGATCTGCACCGAGTTTATCCTGTGTATCCTTTAGGAAATTATTAAAATCATTACTTCCGGGTTTGTAATCAAGACCCTGACTATGCATATCCTCTAACAGCTTATTATGTATATCACCCAGCTTCACATCCCCATATTCTTCATAAGGCTTCTTATATTCCTCAAGGTCGATCACTGCATATTTATCCAGCTCACTTCCATTCTCATCACAGTATACTGCACCATGTATGATATAAGCCTTGTTACCGACTACGGTCACATGCATATTGGTTTCATCGGTAAATCCTGCTATCTGCTCAGTCAGTATCCAGTCCCCGTTTTTGTCAAGTATTGTAGCACTATAAGGGTGGTCCCCGTCTGAATTTATGATAGTCAGATATCCGTTATGCATCTCCAGGTCGGTATCCCACATATTTCTGATAAACGGAAGCACAGAGAATGTGGACCACTCTCCATCAAGTCCCTGTCTCTCTATCACAAGGCCTCTGCCATATTCTTTTATTCCTAAATTTTGTGATTTAACAACTCTGTATCTGTATCCGTCCTCCAGTCTGTCAAATGCATATTGGGGATTATCTTCCATACTGCCGGCTTTTTTAAACTTTTTGCCATTAAATACGTATAGATTTTCGGTACGTTCCTGCTTTTCCCTATTATAGTTTTTTACGTAAAGCACTACATTTCCATCTACCTCATAAAGTGCCAGATCCGGCCAGCCGCTATATGGCTGATTTTTTATTTTCTTAACCAGTTTTCTGTCACTGCCATCAAGATTCATAGAATATATTTTATAATATTTTGAATCTATACTGTTATACTCATATAAGCTTAAAAACAATATCTTCTCTGTATTTCCGTCATTATAAAATACATAATCTCCGTCATAAAGCCTTTTGGCTATCTTTTTGCGACCGCTACCATCAGTATTTATCATATAAAGATTTCTCATTCCCGATGAGTCGGCATCATTAACATAATATATTTTATCACCATGCTTCTTAACATACTGTACCGGAGCGCTATTATCTTTAGCAAGCTTTATAATTTTGCCTGTATCCAGGTTTTTGGCATATAACCCTTTCTTAGTATTGTCAGTGTAGAATGTATCAAAAAATACGAAATTATCCTGAAAAACAGCATTGTGCCATGCATCTTTTACGTACGTTTCAGCCTTATAGTTGTTGATATTGATCCTGTAAATGTTCTGATCAGTCCACAGTGTATTTTTCGTGAAATAAATGTAATTTCCGTATACATAACCATATACTGCTATATTGGTCGTCCACTCATCACTAAGTCCGCAGTTTTTTAGGACCTGCTCTTTAATATACTCTGTATCAACATTCTTCTTTGAAGACTCTACTGCCTTTACATTTAAATCTCCAAAGCTTAATATCATCAAAACTATTGAAAGCAAAACAACAATTATTCTTTTCATCGATTGCTCCTTTCACAGCACTGCATAATATTTTAAAAATCCCATTCACTTATGTAAGGTCTCTCGCTTATTATGAAATTCTTTCCATCTTCAAGACCTACTTCCTCCAAGGCCGCCTTATAGGCATCCCTGTCTCCGTCTTCCGGTAAAAATATCCAAATAAAGAATTCCTTTTCAGAGTTACGTTCATCCACAAACCTTGGAGGTTCCGGACTTCTGAATATTACCTCCGCAGCCTCGTATACTTTACCGTTTCCGGACTCATAAATACCCATTACCTTAGAAGAAAACGAAGAAATATCTACTTCCTTACAGTTTCCAGGTATAAAAAAGCCATAGACAGAACCGGTTATAACATATTGAAGATCGAGCTTTTCAAAATCGTATTCAGGAACACTATTTGAAGCCAGCCCAATAACAGTCTTCGTGCCGGGTTTAAACAGGTAAATCCCTGATTGTTTAAATGTCTTGTTCTTTTTCTTAAATGTGATCTTTATATTGGAATCATTATTTCTAAAAGCGCTGTTCCCGATGCTCTCGACAGTATTAGGTATTGTCACTTTCTTTAATTTACTACCCTCAAATGCATTAGATCCTATGGATTTTAATCCTTTAGGCAGGGTAATCTTCTTCAATTTTGTAGCACAGAAGGCATAATCTCCTATACTCTTTACATTCTTACCCAGCTTAACGCTCTTTAGATACGGTGTATTCATAGCCATATACTCAGGTATTGCTTCCACAGCATCCGGGATCACAAGCTTCTTAATCCTTGTTCCTGTAAAAGCATAAGGCATAATAGTAGTAACACCTTCCGGCATAGCTATCTCTGTTACTCTAAAATCCGAAATACCCAAAACCGTGCTTCCATCAGCAGTCAACAACAATCCATATCTGTCCACAAAAGCGGCATTACCTTCTGCCACCTTGATGATCATCTTGTTAGCAACAGGTCCTTCTATTTTCTCCGTCCCCTTTGGTATAGTAATGGTAACCTTATCCCTTAGTTCAGCCGAATCGTAGAATGCCTTGCGTCCTATGGAGACAATATTTTCCGGCAGCTTAATAGTCTTTAATGGGTAAAGCTCAGCAAAGGCCAGTTCTCCGATAGTCAGGCTCTTCACAGAACTCAGATCGACATCCTTAAGACAGCTGTAATCAAACCCCATCTTTTCTATATTTACATTGCCACCTTTGATCGTCAGGGTTCCGGCCTCCGACCAGTAGCCTGACGCATAAAAAGCCTTTTCGCCTATGTCCAGATCCTCTGCTTCTATATATATGGAAGATATAGTGGCTCTGGTAAAAGCAGCATTGCTTATTTTTCTTACACTTGAAGGTATTTTCACCTTTGAAAAAGCCTTTGCTGTAAATGTTCCGTAAGTTACTTCACTATATACATAATCATCCACCCAGGTAGAGTATTTTATACCTTCATCGCCTATTACCGTTACTTTATATGTCTTTCCGTTATATTTTACAGATGAAGGTATCTCTAAGGCATTAACTCCCTTTTCTATGGCACCCACATATATATTGGGATTATCAATCTTGGTACCTATCAGCACTGCTTCATTATCACCCAAAGTCCTGTACAGATTGCTCCCACTATAGAAAACATCACCTTCTACATCTATGTTCAGATGCATTTCTGCATAAAATGTAACAGGCTTCTTATTTAGCAGTTCACTTGTCAGTACAGTGACAATCGTATACGTTCCCTTCGGCAGATGTAATATATATTCATCCCCACTAAAATCAGCTGGATCTTCTCTGGCGAATATCTCCCTGTTATTACCATAAAAACCGGTATATTCATCAACAATAAATGGGAATTCGTACTTTTCGCCTTTCTTGAAAACAGTCTTTACTAAAGCCTTTTTATTGTAATAAGCATAAGTATCTCCCTGTATACCATTTGAGCCTTCAATCCTAAAAGATACTACAGGGTCACAGCTTGACAGCTCCACTTCACTTTTAGAGCCAATGTATTCAACTACAGTCTTTATGTTTATCGGGTCTCCTGCATGATATTCCGAAGCATCAGTCATAAGCGTTATCCTAAAATCCCCGTTTTCAACAACCGATACTATTGAACCATCCTCTACAGCGTCCTCTTTAACAACCTTACCGGTCCTTTTTATATTGGTCTTTAACCCAAAATAATCGGCTTTTGCATCTGCTTCCGGAGATAAAACCATTACAACAAGAACCATTACAATAAACCCAAATGCACCCAAAGCAATTCTTTTTGTTTTTTGCCATAATCTGTCAAGCATCGTCACACCTCCCAAAAACAATATCATAAGCATAAACAATTATTTCACATAATCAAATCTTACTTTCTTGTTAACTTTCCTAATGGCTGCTTTACTTTCTTCCGGCAGTTTAGTACACAGCCAGAATGCGTTATTTGAAATCTCCGTCAAGCTATCCGGTATATTGATCACTTCAAGATTTGTACAATTATAAAAAGCATAGTCATTAATCGTTGTTACATTTTCAGGAATATATATTTCTTTTAAGTTAGAGCATTCACTAAAAGCATAAATATCAATCACCGTTACAGTATCAGGCAAATAAACTCTTTCAA
>JAEEVK010000111.1 GCA_016287095.1 Lachnospiraceae bacterium | reverse complement strand
AGTAGCTTATGGCTTCCTTGGAGGCGGTAACCCACGAAGAACCGTCAAAGACGGTAAATTTGTCATCCTTCCAGCTATAAGCACCCGCCTCCAGGGACTTCCATTCTACGCCTTTAGTATTAGGGATAAGATTCTCCCCAACAACTGATTCACTATTCACAGCCTCTTCCCAGTCAAGCCCTGTATTAAAGGCCTTAAACTTCCAACTGGGATACTGTGCGTGAAGCTCGCGTAAAAACGGCTTATAGCTCTCCGGAAAACCCTCAGCAGTCAGTGCCTCCTCAAAAGAAAGTGTTGTGGCATTTGAAGTAGCACTCCCACCCGAAAGATCCACACTCTGATCAGCCTCGATATATATCGAATTTACATAACCTTCATATACTTTGTTATTAAACTTAAGTTCAATCTTACACCATAGATTCTCAGAATCATCCGATGTTTCAATAACTCTCACTTCCTGTCCGGAGTATACAAATACCGGCAGATTGTCTTCTGTAAACAGCGCTGCAGCCGCATATTTAGGTTCTGTCTTAACAGAAAGAGCAGCGGCATTCTTTATCACGGCGTTCGGATTTTCAACATTCTCCTTTGGAGGAGGTGTAATCTCCGGAGTCGGAGTGATTTCAGGATCTCCCGTTATTTCCATGCCTGTAGGAGTTGGCGCAGCAGTAGGACTAACGGTTACGACCTCGCCTGTAACAATGGGTTCATCGGTTGGAGTAGGTATATCTGTAATATTAGGCTCTTCTGTAGGAGTAGGTGTTAATGTAAAAGAAGGAGCCTCAGTTACAGTAATTATTGCTTCTTTTTCTTTCTGTTTGTAATAACTAACTTCAATCGACTTGGCATTGCTGTCAAATTTCACTCTATACTCCGGTATCCAGCCGGTTACAGTTTCATCCTTATACTCTCCACGAACTAAGAACCATTTGCCTGATTCTGTCTGTTCCTCAGCATAAATCATAACCTTGGAATACTTCGTCATTTTAACTTTTTTACCGGTTGACAACTTAATATTTTTTGCTTCCTCATCAGGCTCAGCCTTTAAAACCTGCTTGGAATATCTGGTTGTAACTTCAAAAGGTGTACTATAATTCAGCCTGACATAATCAGACATTACATAACCTCTCTCAGGCACTCCATTGACCAGTGCAATAACCTTATACCATCGTATTGCCCTTTCTACACCATTTATAACCTGATAATTGGTAGTTGACCCCACAAGGCTGACAATATCATCCTTGTAAATAATATCAATAACCTCACTGTAGGCATCCGCATTTACCCTAAAATTCAACAAATCCGCAGTAACTATTCCCTGCATCTTATACTTTGAAGAGTACTTTTGAGTTACCACTTCCAGCTCATTATCCTCACTATCGAATATTTCGCCGGTTTCAGTTATCACTGCTCCCGAAGGGAGTGGATTCACCATATCTGTGGGGAACGGTGTATCCTGAGGTATATCTGTCATTTCAAGATTTTCTGTGGGCGAGGGGGTATCCCCACTGGGTTCCTTAGTTGGATCAGGAGCATCTGTTAAATCCGGTTCAGCGGAAGGGGTAGGTGCCTCTGAAACTTCAGGCGAAGCTGTAGGTACTTCGTTCTCATTTACCACCTTACCTTTTGTAACGGTTATAAATTCAGCCGAGGAATAACCCTCAACCTTCTTTTTGTTTATCTTTGCTGTGATATGATACCAGCCGTCCTTTTCTCCGAGGATTGTGACAGCCTGATCCTTTACAAGGATTGCCTTTTCATCCTTTACCAGTACATTCTCATAGTCCGTACCGGGTCCCTTACGTATATACAGCTCGGTAGCCGTAACCTTGCCCTTGGCAGTAGGTATGGGGGTAGGTGTGGGCGACGGAGTAGGAGTAGGTGTGGGAGTGATCTCCTTAAAGTCACCGGTTTCAGCCTTGACAGTACCGCTGGTTACCGTTATCCACTGTGCCAGTGAATATCCCTCTACCTGGGTATCCATAAAGGTGGCTTTTATATGATACCAGCCATCCCTCTCTCCGACAATGGTAACTTCCTGATTCTGAACGAGGACGACTTTTTCCTCTCCGACCGTAATATTTTTATAATCGGTGCCGGGTCCCGAGCGCATATACAGCTCGGTAGCAGTTATCACGCCCTTTACTGTTTTCTTTGCCCATATCTGTATGTTTGGCAACGATGTAACAACCAGTACCACGATTAGAAAAAGGGCTATTCTTTCAAACAATCTTTTCTTTTCCACTGTAAACCTCCGTTTCACTTCGGGTTTCCTCTGATTTTACCGCGTCAAGCGTTTCCGATCTCGGTTTCTTCGAAACCGGATATATCACTCGGACCGACTGACTCGATTCCTTCGGAATCAAGTCATATGCTAAGATTTAAATGTGAAAACCCTATGAACTCAATGAAACAAAAATGTAAAATATCAAACCAGTCCGAGAATATAAGTAACCATATAGGTCAGGAAGGTTAATCCGTTCACAGCCATCCCCGCATAAGGTACTTTATATCCTCCGTCCTGTTCCCTGACGCACTTCATGGAAACCAGCAGACCTATAAAGCTGGCTACAAGTGCTGCCGTGCCGCATATTGCAAACACTTTAGGAGTTTCCTCTTTTATCCCTGAATACAGAACAAGGACCAAAAAAACGATCATTGTCGCTATACCTATAATTAGGGCCGCAACAGCTTTTGTCGAAGTCCCGGTCTGCCTAAACTGCACATTATTCTGTTTTTTTTGTTTTGGCATATCCTTCCCTCCGTATTGCCTTTATCTTTCTTCTCCTTGCAAAGCTCAGAGATACTCTGAATACTATATATCCGATTAAGGTACCGGTTGTATTCATTATTATGTCGTCTACGTCAAATACTCCTACCTTTGTAACGAGCTGCAACAACTCTATCAGCAGACACAGCAGGATTGATACCAGTAATGTCACCCAAAGTGTCTTTTTCTGGTGTTTAAGCCCTCCCTTAGAGTAAATAAGCGAAAACAGGAAACCAAACGGTACAAATAACACTACGTTTCCTATGATATTTATAAAAAACATCAAATAGTTTGTATCTCTGACCTTAGTGTAAAATCTCTTTATCTCGGCAAATGGCATCAGGTTATATCTGTACTCATCATAGGCCACCTGTCTGCCAAATGTATCGCTAAAAAACAAAAAATATATTAAAAGTGTAATGTAGGTTATAAAGATAGTTAGCCAGATTACACGTCTTTTTCGGACATTTTTGTTACTCATTCAATGCATTAACTCCGCAAATCCAACGAAATTTTTGTTTACTTTTCCATAATATTTTATTATACTATATTTAATATTCGTTAGCAAGCAGAAAACTATGCAACTTTGCATATAATAAAATATTTTATTTTTTCTTTATATTTTATATCTATTACGTAAAATAACTATTTTTGAAGGAGAAACACAGAACATGAAGATCATCGATTTTTTAAAGGATAATAAACCACATATCAGCTGCGAGCTCTTCCCGCCCAAGAAGTGGGAAAATCTCGAGGCTGCTAAGAAGGTTGTAGCTGACACTGCTGCCTTAAAGCCCGACTACATGAGCGTAACCTACGGTGCTACAGGCGGTACCAGCAAGTATACCGTTGACCTGGCAAACGAGATACAGAATGTTTGTAACATCCCTGCTCTCGGCCATCTGACATGTGTTTCTTCAGACAAACAGACTGTTAGGGATATGATTTCAGAATACAAGCGATGCGGCATCAATAATATCCTGGCTCTGCGTGGCGATATTCCCGCTGACAGTGATTTTGAGCCTTCAAAGGATTTCCATCACTCCGAGGATCTTATGGCTGAGATCAAGTCCATGGGTGATTTCTGTATCGCCGGTGCATGTTATCCTGAGGGGCATCCCGAGTCCAGGTCCATAGACGAGGATCTCGAGTATACCAAACGCAAGGTTGAGGCCGGCTGTGACTTCCTGATCACTCAGATGTTCTTTGATAACAATATCCTTTACAACTATATGTACAAACTCCTAAAGAAGGGCATCGATGTACCGATTGATGCAGGTATCATGCCCGTTACCAACAAGGCGCAGATTGGCAGGATCATTTCTCTTTCAGGTAACCTTGTCCCGCCCCGCTTTAAGATGATCGTTGACCATTACGGCGATAATCCCGAAGCTATGAAGCAGGCCGGTATCGCCTATGCTACCGAGCAGATTATTGATCTCTTCGCTAACGGGGTTAACTGTGTGCATATCTACACCATGAATCATCCTGAGATTGCAGGGGAGATCTTCAAAAATCTGTCGTTTATCGCTCCCAGATAGGTTTATGTGTATACGGTCGGGTGGGACACAGATATGGTCTGAAACCCGTTACCGCTCGCAGGGATATGCTAACGATTCCATCCACATCTCCACTTCGGACGCTCGCAATCGTGCGTCTGATTGATATCAGACGCACTTAGGCTTCTCTCAAAAATCGGTTTGGTAAACCGATTTTTGCCTCGTTCCGATGTATCTGAAACCGTAGCATATCCAACTGCTCGCTTTATGGTTTCATCCCATATCTGTGTCCCACCCCGACCTGCGAAGGCCTCTCAAATCTTTCGGAGTGCAGTGAAGAATCGCAATAACACTATAAAATATCACAAAAACATATAAAATAACCAGTATGAATATAATTACAGAAAAAAATGGGTTTAATCTAGATATAGACAAGAAAGAAACCTATCGCTACCTTGGCTATCATTTCGGAGGAGAAGTCTCTGTAAATGATGAACTTGAAAAAATAGTCGATGAACTTACAGCCAAACTCAAAGAAAATATAACTCCAAGATGTATTTACGAGATTTACAAGCTAACTGTTGATGAAAATACCTGTAAATTATATCAGTATCATATGGATAATAATACAGCCTCTTCAGATAATGTATTTCTCTCCATCAATAGTCAGAAGCTCTCAGCCCACATCAAAGAATGCAGATATGCTATTCTTTTTGCGGCTACTATAGGTCCGGGTGCTGATATGCTGATAAGAAGATACTCAGGCCGTTCAACCGTCAAGTCCGCTATACTGCAAGCAGCCGGTGCTGCTGCCATAGAGGCGTTTGCTGACGAGGTAACTGAACAAATAAGAACTGAGATTGATACTCTGTTTTCACAATCAGAAACAAAATTCAAGATGCGGTTTAGTCCGGGATATGGTGATTTCTCTCTGGAGCATCAAAAAGATTTCTTCAGGCTCCTACAGTTAGAAAAAAATCTTGGGATGAGCCTGAATTCTGCTCTTCTGATGAGTCCTTCCAAGAGTATTACCGCTGTGATCGGAGTACTTTGATTCAATCGGTTATTTTTACTAGGATTGACTGATTTTTGTTCTGCAATCGATATAATCAACTTATTTAGAGGAATTATATATGTCAAAAGATAATGTTAAAATCCGCGATTTAATAGGTAAAGAGCTTCTTTTTTCTGACGGAGCCATGGGTACCCTGCTCCAGGCAGAAGGTCTCAAGGGTGGTGAAATACCGGAGACCTGGAACATTCTTCGACCCGAAGTTCTGATAGATATTCATACACGATACCTCAATGCGGGTTCCAATATAATCACTGCCAATACTTTTGGATGCAATAAATACAAACTTGAACACTCGGGTTATGACCTTGATACTCTGACTTCGTCCGGTATCAAGCTTGTACGTGAGGCTATAGAGAAGTTTGAACAGGAATCTGACAGTCCGTTTTCAAAAAAGCCTCACTTCGTAGCCTTGGATATAGGTCCTTTAGGTAAACTTTTAAAGCCAATCGGCAATGTTTCTTTTGATGAGGCCGAGGCGGCATATACCGAAATCGTCAAGGCAGGTACCAAAGCCGGCGCCGACCTTCTGTTTTTTGAGACATTTACGGACCTTTATGATCTAAAGGCTGCTATAATTGCTGCTAAGGAAAACTCGGATCTTCCTATTTTTGTATCGGTTGCTCCCGATGAAAACGGTCGTCTGCTTACAGGTGGCGATCTGGAGGCGTATGTTGCCCTGGTTGAAGGCCTCGGTGTTGATGTTTTAGGTATGAACTGTGGTTTTGGTCCCAAGCAGTTCTTAAAATTCCTGCCCGTTATCACAAAGGTATGCTCAACTCCGATCATAGTCCAGCCTAACGCAGGCCTGCCTAAGGTAGTCAACGGGAAAACTACCTTTGATGTCCTTCCCGATGAATTTGCCGCTGACGAACTGGAACTGATCAAAGGCGGAGTATGCATTGCAGGCGGATGCTGTGGTTCCACACCGGAGCACATCCTTGCATCAGTTAAACTATGCGAATCCGCATTACCTAAGGTGCAAACCGAAACTCCCGACGAGCAATGCGATTACCCCAAAATTGCGATTACACCTTTAGAAAAGAAGAATCTTACTGTCATATCTTCATACACACATGCGGTATATTTTGGTGAAAAGCCCCTGCTTATAGGTGAGCGTATCAATCCTACCGGCAAAAAAGCGTTAAAGCAGGCTTTGAGAGACAAAGATATCAACTATATCATAAATGAAGCCATCGCCGAAGAAGAAGCCGGCTCCGATATTTTGGATGTAAATGTAGGTCTGCCCGAGATAGATGAATGTGAAATGATGGAGACCGCGATTGAAGAGATCACGGCTATCAGCACTCTTCCACTCCAGATAGATACTTCGGATGTCAAAACCATGGAAAGAGCGCTTCGTATCTATAACGGAAAGCCTCTTTTAAACAGTGTAAACGGTAAACAGGAAAGTATGGAGGCTGTTCTCCCTCTGGCAAAGAAATACGGAGCCACAATCGTAGCACTCACCTTGGATGAATCAGGCATCCCCGAAACCGCAGATGCCCGTGTCGCTATAGCCGAGAAAATCATCAATAAGGCCAAAGAATACGGTATAGATAAAAAAGACCTCATTTTCGACTCACTTACCATGACGGTCAGCACAGATATCAACAATGCCGCCATAACTTTGGAAGCATTAAAGAAAATAAAGGAAACCTTTGGAGTAAATACCGTACTCGGTGTATCCAATGTAAGCTTTGGTCTTCCGCTCCGCAGTATCATGACCAGCACATTCTTTACTCTGGCCATGGAAAACGGTCTTTCTGCAGGCATCATCAATCCTTTGGACGAAAGACTTATGGCGGCCTATGATAGTTTCTTAACCCTAAGAGGCTTCGATAACCAATGCTTAAGATATATAGAAAAATACAGTGAAAAATCAGACCCTTACACTACTCAAAAATCTCCCACTGGTCAAACCGGAGTAAACTCCAATGATATGCTACAGGCTATGAATACAGGGCATGCGGTTATGTCTACAGGGCATGCAAATTCCGGCACTGATAACATGTCCGGTCGTACACCTCTATACACAGCCGTCATCAAAGGCATGATAGACAAAGCAGGTATCGAGTGCAAAGCTATGCTTTCTTCAGGTATCACACCCATAGAGATTATCGATAACAACCTGATCCCCGGACTTGACACTGTTGGTAAATCCTTTGAAGAAAAAAAGACCTTCCTGCCCCAGCTGCTTATGAGTGCTGATGCAGCAAAGGCCGCATTTGATGAAATCAAGAAATACTATGCGGAAAACGGTACCAAAGGAGAATCAAAAGGTACTGTAGTTATGGCTACCGTAAAAGGTGACATACATGACATAGGTAAGAACATCGTCAAAGTCTTATTAGAAAACTATGACTATACTGTTATAGACCTCGGTAAGGATGTCCCACCAGAAACAATAGTGGATACAGTACTCGAGCACAAAATAAAACTTGTAGGTTTAAGCGCCTTAATGACAACCACAGTCGTCAGTATGGAAGAGACCATTAAACAACTCCGTGAAAAAGCTCCGTTCTGTAAAGTAGTAGTAGGTGGAGCTGTCCTCACCAAAGAATATGCGGACAAAATCGGTGCCGACAGATATTCCCCTCAAGCCATGGACACCGTCAAATATGCCAAAGAAATATTTGGAAAATGATTTCAAATTTATAAAAGCCTTGTCAAACTCAACACGAGCCTGACAAGGTTTTTATTAACACTCACATCCCAAGATAATACCGCCTCGTTCTGCATAATAGCTGCAAAGGCCTCTGGCGGGGACTATCTTGATATCAGTGCAGTTAAAGATACTGCGGATTTTCTCGGCTACAGCATTGGCGAACTCCAGGCACTCAACATGGCAGATTCTGATTTTGCCTTTTGTGAAGCCGTTTTCCTTGAGCTGCTCTATGATCTTATCAATCATCCTGTTATTACCACGACATTTTCCGACCTGCTCGATAGTACCCTCTTTACTGGCAGTACCTAGGATTTTTATATTCATAAAACCTATGGCTGAAGCAATAAGCTTATTGACACGACCATTCTGAGCAAGATTATGTAGGGACGAAAGTGAGAAATACAGTTTAAGTCTCCTTCTGTATTTGTCTATAGCGGCGCAAACCTCTTCAAAACTCTTGCCCTGGGTCTTAAGCTCAGCCAGCTTTTCCAGCAAAAGCACCATACCGGGGCCTGTGGACAGAGAATCCACAACGTAAATCTTTGCATCAGGATGATCCTCCAAGTACTGCTCGCGGGCAATATTAGCTCCGTTAAAAGTACCTGAAAGTCCGCTGGTGATGGTAACACAGTATATCTCATCAGCACCCTCAAAAGCCTTTAACCATGCATCTATCGAAGGGCAAGCAGTATATGAGCGATCCTTATATCTCTCCAGATAGTCCAAAACCTCATGGACATTCAACTCCTCGTTATCGGTGTAATCCCGCTCATCAGTAGAAATGGAAAGAGGGACAGTCTCAAAACAAATCCCCGGGTATTCCTTTAAATCGCAGGCAGAATCAGCTATAAACTTTACCATAGTGGTCTCCTTGTTCATGTTTTATTATACATTATACAAATAAAATATTAAAAAAGTATAAATAAATAGTTATATAAACCTCAACTTGTAAATTTCAATTACTTTATTATGTGGTTTTTATTACCATATCTACTATATCATATAACTACACAAAACGCAATGCCTAAATTATTAAAATATTATTATCTTATTTATACGGTATCCAAGCAAAAAAGCCTCGTCTTACCCATCAAGAGTTCGACAAGGCTTTTTAAAGCTTTGATGACACAT
>JAEEVK010000110.1 GCA_016287095.1 Lachnospiraceae bacterium | reverse complement strand
CTATCGTTGCGGTGTTCATAGTAGTGTTTGTCACGATGGTCTACGCTTCAGGTAAGATAAAGAAAGATAATACACTGGATGCCATAAGGGCAGAGAATATTTAACAGAATAATGTACAACAAAAGCGAGACCCGTTTTTTGAGTCTCGCTTTTTTACTATAATGGGTTATGTATTTATTGTATTTCGATCATTATTTCACCAAGATCTCTTTCCCCAAAGAGAACGAATATAATAACTTCTCCTTTACAGGCAGTCCGAGCAAACGCTCGGCAGCCTCTGCATAAACATCAAGCTGTCTCTTATATAACTTAACCAGTTTATCCTCCTCACCTGCAGATAGCCTGTCAGTCTTGTAATCCAGGATGACTATTTCTCCATCCTCGATAAACATAGCATCTATGACTCCTTGGACCGGTATCCGTTCCTCACTGTTTCCGTATTTTTCGGAGTCTATATCACCGGCATTTACAAGTATCATAA
The DNA here is from genome assembly GCA_016287095.1 of Lachnospiraceae bacterium. GTDB lineage: Bacteria > Bacillota > Clostridia > Lachnospirales > Lachnospiraceae > RUG11977. Next base: position 8,698 of record JAEEVK010000110.1, on the reverse strand, counting down.
ACTGTTTTTCTCTGTAGAATTGTTTTTCGGAGTCAGCCTTTCGTATGCGTTCAGCAAGAGGTGAGCTAAGGAAGCCTGCCAATCTGTTTACCGATGTGGGTACAAGAGTATGATATTCATCGACAGTCAGTTTTCCCTTATGCTCCATTGTTTCAAGAAAGGCCATTATATCTTCCGATTTCCTTAACGACATAGGTATAAACTGCATACACTTATGCATCAGGGTACCATAGTCAGTGCCCTTTGATATCTTTTCTTCGGTTTTTAAGAAGTCCGGCAGAGTCTTATCGCCCGGTTGGAAATCTCTCGTCTCTTCAAATACATTCTCTCCGAATTCATCTTCTATCTGCTGATGCTTTAGGTCAGATACAGAGAGTTTTACAGGAAGTGCCTCTTCTGAATCGTATTTGTATTTAGCATTACGGGCACGGAGGATCATTTCTTTCAAAGCGTCCTTATCTTTTTCGTCAAAGGGATTGATATTGTGCACTGTGTCCTTGTCTTTACACAAATCCGGCCCTGCTTCACTTATCCTTGAAACAGTATCAGGCGAATATATTTTGGTAACAAAATATTTTTTCTCAACATCTAAAACAGGGTATACAAAATCCATAAAACTTCCGGATGCAAATAAATCCGCATAGGTAGTACCTGTATTAGGCTTATCGGCATATCCTGTCATTATCAGCTTATCCTTAGCACGCGTCATGGCTACATAAAGGAGTCTCATCTCCTCACCGATAATATCCTCTTTCCCTTGCAGGTTGAGGACTGACTGATAAAACGACGGATACTTTATCCTTTTTTCGATATCTACATATTTTATGCCTATACCGCCTTCTGAACTTACACAGATATCACCGGTATAATCCGAAAAATTGAATATTTTCCCCATACCGGCTACAAAAACCACAGGGAATTCCAGTCCTTTACTCTTGTGTATGCTCATTATCCTTACGCAATTTCCTACCGACGCCGTGCCTGCCTCACCATAATCAAGGTCTTTATTTATCAGCTTCTCATAATATCTTATAAAGCCAAAAAGCCCCGAATAACTGGTGTTCTCAAAACTTATGGCATAAGCAGGGAGCATATCAAGATTTGCCCTGCGTTTTTCCCCGTCAGGAAAAGCCGAATAATAGTTATACAATCCAGTCAGATCGTATATCTTGTCTATAAGCTCCGAAACAGTAGCTGTCTGTTTAAATCGTTCAAGCTCATTATATATCTCAAAAAACCGGTGCAACTTTAAAACATACTCCGGTAAAGATCCTTCATACTTATCCTGTCCGAGATTGATTTTTTCCCTTATTGATTGTTCTATCGAAGATGCAGCATCATAAAAGTTTTCTGTATCTTTGCCATTAATGCGCAGTTCTGCCAGTTCCCCTTCCGTAAAACCACCTATGCAGGAATACAACACAGCTGCAAATGGGATATCCTGTCTGGGATTGTCAAGGATTCTAAGCAGGTCAATGACAAGCGAAACCTCCTGGGCTTTAAAGAAACCGTCAGATTCTTCCGAAAATACAGGTATGCCCTCAGACTCCAGAGTTTCAACAAACACCGATGACCATTTTTTCATAGTACGGAGCAGGATAACTATATCAGAATATTTAACATCCCTCATAGCACCTTCTTTATCTTCATCAGGTACCTGTAATTTATCTTTATGGATAAGTTCTTTAATACGGTTTGCTATGAGACGTGCTTCGAGCACCTGCTTAGTTTCATTGGCAGACGAAGTTTCGTTATCATCTTCCGTTGCAGGATCATCTTTTTTCTCTGAAGATTCTTCGCTTCGCTCAGATTGACCGGATACATTTCCACCATCCTTGCCGGAATCTATATTTGACATGGCTTCTCCAAGCTTTTTTGAAACAATCAACACTTCTGTCTTATATGGAGAGTCTTCTCCTAAGGAGCTCTGTCTGTCAGTACCTTTTTTCAGTGAGCACTTATCATTATATTCTATGCCACCAAGAGTCTCCCTCATTATATGTTTAAACACAGCATTGGTACTGTCCAGCACTTCTTCACGTGATCGGAAATTATTGTCCAGGATTATAAGCTTACCATTTTCCTGATCTTCATCATATAACTTCTGTTTCTTAACAAAAAGCTCAGGACAGGCATTACGGAACGCATAGATGCTCTGCTTAACATCTCCGACAGTAAATATATACGGCTTTTCTTCACAGTCACCGGCTATAGCCCTTGCAATATATTCCTGAAGATTATTACTGTCCTGGTATTCATCAATTATTATTTCCTGATAACGCTTTCTTAATTCCAGTGCTTCAGGAGTTTCTCCCCATAAAATATCCAGAGCAAAATGTTCCGCATCCGAAAAATCGATTACATTCTTTTCCTTCTTCTTTCTCGAAAGAAGAGACAGATAATCTTTTGCCATAGTCACCAGGCATCTGACCGCGGGATATGACTTTTTTAACAGGGCTACGATATCTTCTGTATTTGAAAAATAATATTTCTTTATCTGGTCCTGAATACTTTTTTTATAATCATCACGTATTTTTTTTACTTTATCTTTTATTTCCTGTACTCCGGACTTTTTGGTTGAAAGACGGCCAAACTGGATATTTCTCAATACGATGCCCAGTTCATCGTAATCCTTGGTTTCAAGAGCTGACTTTAATGCTAATCCTTCCGTTTCTATAGTTGAGAGATAATCCGGTGCTCCGTCGTCAGTTATACAAAGATTTTTAGCCATATCGATCCTGGATGATATCATCTGCAGTATGCTTCTCACATGCTCATATATCATTCCGGCTATCTTAGAGGAATTAAATTCAGCGGCATCCTTTATCTCATAGTTTTGCAGCAAACTGTCAAGCCACTTTTCAGGCCATGCCTGAGCCAGGGCTTTTTCGGACAGATTGGAAATGCAACCTGTTAAAGCCTCATCAGATTTATAACCGCAATATGCCTCCAACAGGTAATAAAATGCCTCGTCTCCCTCCTCATGGTATCTCTCCATGAGCTCGTCCATAGTATCACTTTTTATCAGCTTTAACTCTGTCTCATCAGCTATCCTGAATCCGGGATCAAGATCAAGTTTTTGGAAATATGATCTGACTATGTTCAGACAAAAGCTGTCAATGGTACTGATCGCTGCGTTTCCCAGGAGCCGGTACTGCCTGCGATACAATGGATTTTCCGGCTCGGCTTCTATAAGCTTTTCAAGCTCATCGGATATCTTCTGTTTCATCTGGGCTGCTGCCGCTCTGGTAAATGTTATGACAACCAGCTTGTCTATTTCGACAGGATTCTGCTTATCGGTTATCATTTTTATGATACGTGCTACGAGCACGGCAGTTTTCCCGGCACCGGCCGCAGCCGATACCAGGATATTTTTATTTTCTGTATCTATAACGCTCTGTTGAGCCTCGGTCCATTTCTTTTCCATGTTATGTACCTTTTCTAATTCTTCTATTATACCTATGGTTCTTGTATTGTTAAGGTATAAAGTTTCACCATGTTCATGATGACACTATAGGGCGGAATTTATCTCCCAGATGTCTGTCAAATTTACATACCGATATATACGGACAATATGTGCAGGCATTTTCCTGCTTGTATTCATAAGGATTTACCGCTACATTGCCCTGTAATATATTCTCTGCCAGAGTTTTTGCCTTATCGGATGCCTTTTTCTTTACATTATCAAAGGTCTCGGTATCAACAACACATTTTTCCGAGTTTTTGCCCAGACTTCCTTTCTGGGTAAATTCATAATGTATTATTTCCGATTTACCGGGAACCCTGCTGCCGTCCTCTGCTACCAGTGAAATATCATGTAACCCGATTATATCATCTTCTCCGACAGTCAGTCCGTCCAGGCGCTGATGCTTCATAACCTCTCTTTCAATGGTGCTGTCATCGCCATTGTCTTTTGCATCCATTATCGGATCTTCGATATGATAATAATACATGCCGGCAGGTACAGTTTGCTCACCTTCCTCAAATAGTGACGAAGCTGCCTCAGCGGTATAAATAGCCAGCTGCAGCTGGAGTCCGGCTTTTACCTTTTCTATGTCAAATGCAGTCTTTCCGGTTTTATAATCTATGATACGGTAATATGTTTTTCCGTTCTTTTTTACCACATCCACTCTGTCGATAACGCCGGTAAGCTTCATAAGCGAACTTTCACGGGTAAATCTTTTTTCTATGAAACCCACATCAAACTGACCGGCACTTATCTGTTTGGTCACTATTTCTATAGTCTTGGATAATACACGTGATAAACTTTTTTTGAAATATTCATACCTTTTACTGCTTGATATGATATCTGTATAATCAGAAAGCGCTGCTGCTATAGCCTCCTGTTCTCGCACTGCACGGCTTTCAGCGGTTACTCCGCTCCATTTCAGCTTGTCTTTTTTGAGACCGTCAGCATAAACCTGGAGTGCTTTATGATAGATGGAACCGAGCTCTATCCCACCCATCTTAAACTCTTTTCTCTCGATGAGCTTTAATCCGAATTTTGCAAAATGTGCAAAAGCGCATTCGGCAAACCGCTGGAGTCTGGTGATGCTGCCGACTATTATCCTGCCATACAGTTTTTCCGCTTCGGCACCGGAAAGATTTGTCGAGTTGCGCTTACCGGATGAGGCTTTGTATAACTTTTCTATAAGTTCTGATGACTCCTGTTTTATTATCTCATATATCGCTGCATTTATTATTTGTTTTTTCGTTAACTCATTCGAAGTATCTGCTACATCATCTTTCAAAGCTTTATATTGACCGGACGCTTTCTCTCTCAACAGTTCTATCACTGCACTAAGTCCCCTGTCACTGCCAAGCATACGATAAATATTGTCCTGCTCGAATTTTGAAATTTTCTGTACCTCAAGGCCTTCATACAGCTTCATTATCCTTCCGAAAATATATGCAGGTCTGCCTTCTTTATCGTCTCCGGATTTTTTACTGTATGAAAGGAATAGCTTCTCAGAGGGCTTTGTAAGCGCCAGATACATATAAAACTCGCTGAGCGACGCGTTATCCCTCTGTGTGGGCGATAATTCTATATCATTATCCGCAAACAGCTCTCTTTCAAACTCATTTAGCAGACTCCCCCTTGATTTACTGCCCGGGATCACATTGTCATTGCAGCCTGCGAAAAAAATCACCTTCTTGTTATCAATTCTGGTTCTTTCTATATCTCCGACAACCACACTGTCCACACCGCCGGGGATGGAACGAAGTTTAGCCTCATTGAAGCCGGTGTCAAGTACCTCTTTAAATTCATCCAAGGGCATTCTCTCTTCTCCGAGAAGACTGTTTATCCTTTCAAAAACAGTGACTATGGATTTAAAAATTTGAGCGGTCTCAGTACCTTTTATACGTTCCTCAGGATTTTCACTTGCCTTTAAGCTTTCGGCCAGATTATAAAGTTTTAATTCCACCTCACATCTATCAAGCAATGCATATAGCAAAGTAAGCCTCTCCGTAACTGTGGGCTTTTCTTTTTCATTTTCACTTTTTCTTATATCGTGCAGTAGCTCAACGACTTTACTTCTTACATTGTTTTCAGTCTCAGGCTCTTCCTGTTTGTTTTTAAATACTCTGCTCCAACGCCAATATCCCTTTATACCATGCTCTATGCAATAATTTTCAGTTTTCGAAATATCATCCGGCTCGATACCTGTATACCCTGTCTTCAATAGCCTAAATACGCTCTCGTATGAAAAATCACTCAGTATAATATCGAGTACTGCATCAATAAACTCCACAGCATTGGTGCCGGCGATATTCTTTTTCTGATCTATGAAATGAGGAATACCTGCTTTTAAAAGTTTTCTGTTAAGCACAGGCCCATATGTAGCCAGGTCACCGGTAAGGATGGCAATGTTCTGGAAGCGTATCTCCTTTTCCCGACATGCCTTGTCTCCTCCCACGCTCTCTTTAGACGCGCCCAATGTGGCATTAGTCTTTTCTTCATCCTTATCATTGCCTTCGGTATCAAAGATAAGTTCCCGGATCTTAGATACGATAAACTCTGCCTCTTCCTCAATATCGGTGGCGGAAAGCAGCGTTATAGCACTATGATCAAAGCTTTTTTTATAAGGAAATCTGAAAATATTCTGCTCCAAATGCGCCAAAGAAAGATTATTTTTATAACGGCCTTTTTCATCATTGTAAGGTATAATGCCGGTGGGTATGTTATTTTCTGTGGCTAACTGTTCAAGCTTTTCAATAGTTTTCAGGCTTAATTCAAAGAGAGTAGTATGAGTGTCAAAAAGAACCGTCCCCATTAACACTTTATAATCCACCGTCAATACTACATGGATGTCCTTTGCATATTTCATGAGTTTATCTATGCAGTTGTACTGTGAAGGGGTAAAGCCCGTAAACCCGTCAAGTACTACAACCGAGTTTCGTAAAAGTTCTGATTCTCCTGCGACCTCGCACATCTTATCAAGTACTTCCTCGTTCATGACAAAACGGCCTTCGATAAACTTTGCAAATGCCTTATATATTACTTCAATATCATGTAGTTTGGAAGTCAGGATGTTCCTGTCACCGGCAGTTTTCTTCATATTTTCAAAACGCTCAGTATCTATCCCATACTGATAAAACTCTGCTATAAGAGACTTCATCTCCTCAGCAAAGCCCTGTTTTTTAACTTTACTTTTATATATGCTCAGCTCATCCTGATGTTCCAAAAGCATTTTCTTAACGATCATGCTTTTACCGGTATCTTCAAGCACCTGTGGTAAGGTCACACCCAGTTCTTCAAATACCCTGTGTGCAAGGCGTGCAAAGCTGAGGGCATCTATATTCAGCATACCGCCCGATTTACTCTTGGAAAGTATCTCGCGCTGGGTCTGCAATGTGAACTGTTCGGGCACGATAAAAAGAAAGCTTCTGTCTTTTTCTCTTTCAGCTTCCTCTATTATCCTATTCTGTACACCGGTTGTTTTCCCTGCACCGGAACTTCCTAAGTGATAGTATAAACTCATAATAATCCTCGTGTTTTTATGACTTTACTATAGAATACTCCATGATATGTCCAATTTTCCGTGCATACTCAAAAAATCTATGCCCTTAAAATGTTTTTATTTATGAAAAAAGTCAAAAACCGCCTGAGCCGCTTTGATATTCATGCCGGGAGCTTTTGCCAGATCCTCAACGCTCGCTTCTTTAATGGCTGTAATGGTTTCAAAGTGGGTAATAAGTGCTCTGCGCCTGGTGGCTCCGATACCTTCTATGTCATCCAGTATTGATTTAACCTGAGCCTTGGAACGTAACGACTTGTGATACTCTATGGCAAACCGATGGGTTTCATCCTGTATCCTGGTGATCAATTTAAAACACTCACTACTCGTATCTATGGGCAATTCTTCATTTTCGAAATAAAGTCCTCTCGTCCTGTGATGATCATCCTTAACCATACCGCATATCCTGATGTTAAGGCCAAAGCTTTCAGCTACTTCCAAGGCGGCATTTACCTGCCCCCTGCCACCATCCATAAGGATGAGGTCGGGAAGTTTTTCAAAGCTGTCCTTTGTGTCATTGGGGACGGTTCTTTTTGACACATCCGATTCAATCAGAGAACTGTTCCTGCTATCGACAGCATGAGTAAAACGCCTGGTAAGAACTTCCTTCATGGACGCATAATCATCAGGGCCTTCAACTGTTTTTATTTTAAAACGGCGGTAATCGCTTTTCTTGGGCTTTCCGTTTTCGTATACAACCATCGAACCTACGGACTCAAAACCAGAAGTATTTGAGATATCGTAAGATTCTATTCTAAACGAGGAATCATACTGAACGGTGGCACTCTCAACTATTACATTCAAATCTGATCTATTAGTTTCATTTACAACTGATATCTTGACCTTATCCGCTCTGCTATCATTCTCCTGCGATTGTGTCAATAAATTATCACTATCTATTAACATATTATCTGAGAAAGCAGATGATATCCCCAGCAGTTCCTTCAACTCCTCAACAGCACCTGTAGTACGCTCAGCTTCTCGCTGGAGCTTTTCGGCATCTTTAATCAGGATATTGTTGGCATTTTCAACTGCAAGCTCAACAAGTTTTTCTTTCTTGCCTTTTACTGGAGTTGTGATCCTAACCTTACTTCCCGCTCTTTCCGAAAGCCAGTTTTCTGTAAGGTCTTTTTCCGTAATCTCCTCAGAGAGCAGTATTTCCTTGGGTATCACTGCTGCACCACCGTAAAACTGGGTAACGAACTCCTCTATAACTTCTGATCTGTCATCACTTTCAGCATCTAAAAGATAATGCTCTCTGCCAACCATCTTTCCCGAACGGATAAAGAATACCTGCACGATAGCCTTAAAATCTTTCATAGCAATACCGATGACATCACGGTTCATATCATCCGAAGCAGTAACTCGCTGTACCTGTGTCATCTCCTGGATGTTATTCAGCATATCACGGTATGCAGCCGCCTGCTCAAACTCCATGTTTTCCGAGCATTTGAGCATTTTCGACTTCAGGTCCTTAACCACTCCGGCAGTATCCCCTTCGAAAAACCTGATGATCTCATTTATACCCTTTTTATACTCATCCTCACTGACCTTGCCAGAACATGGTCCCGGGCATTCGCCCACCTGGTGATACAGACACGGACGTTCAACCTTTGAGCCATCAAGCTTCTTTTCGCAGGTCCTGTACCCGTATAGTTTTCGAAACATCTTAAGAATTT
>JAEEVK010000109.1 GCA_016287095.1 Lachnospiraceae bacterium | reverse complement strand
TTTATGCCAATGAATATGAGTACTCCGACTAAACCTCCATAATTTCATCCGACTATTTCTGCAAGCTTTGCCGCTGCATCTTCATATCCTGTAAATACTATTCCTGCCATCCCAAGTTTCCGCGCGCTGATCACATTTTCTTCCGTATCATCAATGAACGCACATTCTTCCGGTTTAAGGTCATAACGTTTTAACAGCCGCTTGTATATCTCAGGATCCGGCTTTGCAACACCCTCTCTGAACGAAAACACGCAACCATCAAATTCCTCTACAAAAGAAATGCAATCGTAGCATTGTTCATATCCGGCAGGTGTAAAATTAGTGATACAATACAATTTAAAACCGCCTTCTTTTAAGGTCTTGATCCACCCCTGCGTATAATCATATTTTCCCATGATCCCCGAGCAGGAGTCATACGCCTTATGCAGTTCATCCTTAATTTCGGGATCCGTGCCAGCGAATGCATCAATTGCTTCATCATACGTAAGCTTTCCCTTCTCGTATTCAGTCCAATAGGGCGTCATGGCAGATGCCTTTATGATTCTTTTGATCATAGGTCCGTCAAAACCCTTCTCCGCAAGAAACTCCTTAAACCTGAACGGAGCCAGTACATTGCTTATGTCAAAAACTATATTTCTTATCATTTTCTTAGCCTTCCGATCTACGATTTATTAAACTTCTCTTTCTTTAGCTGTTTTCCTTGTTATCAACTGCTATTCTCCCATATCTTCTTCCGAATTTATTCATTCGACCTGATGATACCTTTCAGAGTTACATTCTCATTGCCAAGCTGTGTCTCACCTGCCTCCTTCAGCAGATTAGAAGTTTCTTCCGTTTTTGAGGTCATTATAATGATTCTGCTGATACAAGTTATGAAATCATTTTCTTTATCGTTAGTCGATAAAACTGAAATATATTCTTTCGATATAACTTACAGTTGCATTAGCCGGTAAACAATCGCGCTCGGTAAAAAACAATAATCACGTCATAGATTATTTTTCGCCAGGGCCGTTCTGTATAGTCCGGCAGCGGACTGTTCACCATTCTCTGAATACTGGCAGTATAGATCAATCCATTTTTGCACTCCGCCAAAGAGCGTATTCCCGGTCAGCTTTTTCAGATAGTATTCAGCCAGTGCTTCAGTCGGTTCCCAAGTTTCAAAGCGTTTGAAGGCATCCTCCTCCCGTAATACCTGCTTCAGCAGATAGATAATAAACTCGTGTCCGATAAAAAGGAAGCTGTCTTCCGGACTACGACTGATTCCGAAAATATCCGTGGTCTCGGAAATGTCGATGGCTTCAGCACCATGCTGAATAGATGTGACCATGGAAGGGTGAAACGCTTCCACAGATAATTTGCACCCCACAACAGTTTCTGCCCGATCAGTAAAGTCACTTTGTTCAAAAAGGGGCATCACCTGGGCAATATAATCCTCCAAAAGTTTCCTGTCCTCCGGCCATATATCGTTAATATAATGGTCATAGTTCCTAACCATGACATCCGCTATCTCCCGTGCAGCCGGGGCAAGAGCAAGATACTGTTCGGGTACATCTCCGCTGTCAGCCTGGTTTATAATCTCCCGGTAAAAGGATTTAGCGTCACCGGTCCATTGTGCAGCAGGATAACAAAGCATAAGAGTATACAATTCTCCCCAATGTGAACCTCCCGCACATGTGATAAGGCTCTCGTGCTTTTTCAGCGTAACAAGGTCCTCTTCCGGATAATCGCTGCGATATTTTGCACCATAGTCATTGTTATAACCGCATTTGGCCACAGATAGCATATGATATATATAATTCGTTTCGCGGTCAGCGATCATTTTGATCTTGTTCATTTGCAACCTCCATGGCAGGGAAAATCTCGATTTGCCGTTCTAAGTTCTCCTAGAATTTAATTGAATATCAGAGCTCTATTAAACTCAGCATCAAATTTCTTTACCGATTCCCTGTTCAAGTCATCATTATATATATCGGATTCATAAAATCTTCCGCCTTTAGCTAAGGATAAATATCCTGGAATCAATTCCATCCCCATAAACGAATCATAATTATATCCTTCGGAATCACTGATAAAGAATTCACTTGCTTCAACAAATCCGAATTGAGGATAGTATTCTGGTCTTCCGAAAAACAGAATAGCACCATAGCCTAAATCTTTTGCTTTTAAAATCAGCTCATTTATTAGAGCTTTACCGATACCAAGCCTTTGATATTCCGGCAGTACACTAATGGGTCCTAAATTCAAAACAGGCAATATATTTCCATCTTTTCTGACTTCAGCTTTACTACATATAATATGCCCTACGATTTCGTCATTCACAGTTGCAACAAGGCTTAATTCCAATATCCCATCTCTTTTACGAAGTTCATTAACCATCCAATGCTCGTATGGACACCCAATACCACCTCGCTCAATTCTTTCGTGGTATGCGAAAGCTTTTCTTGTTATCTCCTCTACTCTTCCGTAATCTTTTTTGTTTTCATTTCGAACAATTATCTCCATGTTTATTCTTCCTGACTTTCCTATAGTCATCTTTCAGTGCCTAATGTGCAGAGCTTTCCTCGCATGACATATCCGATTTTTTCATAGCAGGCATTTGACGCCACATAATCTGCATTGGTATAGAGCATTGGTGTGTATCCTAAATCCTGAACTATCTTTGTAACCTGATAAACAAGATTTTCTGCATAATGCTTCCTACGGTATGCCTTTTGTGTATATACCAAATTAAGTGAAGCCATATCTCCTGTAGGTGTATACTGACAGCTTGCTATTTTCCTTCCCTGATCATTGACCCAGAAATACAGTCTTCCTGTCTTGGCATAATTCTCAGCATCCTGACGATATTCTACGATGCCCTTCTTGTCTACTTCCACTTCTTTATGGAACAAATCAAGGAAATCAACAAGATCATCCACATCCTTTTCAGTACATTTATGTATAATCCCATCCACCTCTGACTTGGGTGGAACAGGGTTTTGACAATCGTATGCTAACATATTCATCTTTATCTTAAGTGTCAGATTGTCATTTGTAGCTCTATTTGTAAAATATTCAGCAAGTTCATATTTAACATTAAATGTATGTTTTCCATCAAGTAATCCATTTTCTTTTACAATCTGATAAGCATTGTTATACTCTTTATCCAAAGCATCATCCGGAGTCCATATCCATACCGGATATGGTTCACCTGTAAAGCAAATAATAAGTCTCTCATGGTCCGTTAACAGCAGACTACACTCGGTACCAATAATCCTTCGCAGAACAAAGAAAGAGTAGGTATCTTTTTCTAACAATTTGTAATCCCTCTCATCGACATGATTGTCCATAGACTACCTCACTAACAATTTTTTCTTCGGAGATTATCCTAAAACAACAAACTCATCCATATTACTTAGCATAGCCGGATGACCGCCATGCTCAAAGATATGTGCCTTAGCGAATGAAGTTTTCGCGCATATCTCATCAAACAGAGCCTTATAATGGTTCTTTTGGAATATATCATCCTCAAGGCTTCCCGTCAGCAGCATCGGAACCTTCAGCTCTTCTATTCCTCATAATAAATCAGTTTATCTTCATATCTGAAATAACTCATATATACTAGCCTTATTTCCTGTTAATTTTCTACACTGAAATATAATTAACTATCGCATGCTCCGGATAAGAGGGATTATACGAACTATCTTCTGCGCCCTTCTCTGTGAAAGAAGTATCCGAGGTTAATCCTGACCTCCCGGCGACCAATATCATTGTTTGTATAGCAGCACGTATCAAACCCGATCAGTTCAAAACCCTGATGAAGATAGAATCCGATTGCATTTGTATTGTGGGATTGTGTTTCCAAAATGATTGCTCGCCTTCCCTGCCTAACGGCGACTTCCTTGGCTTTATCCATCAGCATCTTTCCGATGCCTTTTCTCCGTAGTTCCTCACTAACCCATAGTTCTGTAACCATGAGTCTGTTTGACCATTCCTCAGGACACACTTCAATGCAGGCCATCATTTCGTCGGTATCGCTCACTACACCGTAGGCTTCCGCCCCTTCCCAATAATCCTGATAAAGTCTATCAGGATAATCATATTCCTCCGGTGTATGGACAATCTCTTTATCCGCCAGTTTCCTGACAATGGAGACAGTACATCCTTCACTGTTTAATGGACTTATTTCAAAGTCATAATAACTGTCGCTTCTGGTGGACAATGGTATAGCTACGCCTTTCCACCGGTCTTTTGGTAATGGGACTATATCATAATTCATGTTCTGTTCTCCTCCACCAACTTCGATTTGTCACCGTATATAAACTCTAACTTGTCTACATCTTAACTTTCTCAAATACAGTTTGAATATCTTCCCTTGCCCCTTCAAATCTGGGCCATGCATCTATCCCGTCATTCCTTTTTCTTGGAATGATATGTATATGCAAATGAGGTACAGACTGTCCGGCACTCTCATCACTGGCATTAAGCAAATTAACACCATCGTACCCGCATTGTTCTGTAAGATGATTCGATACTGTTTTAACCGTCTTCATGACAGCATATAGCGTCTCTTCGTCACAATCCAAAACATTTTTGAAATGTTTCTTTGGGACAACCAATATGTGTCCGTCCACATCTTTTGCAATATCCATAAACGCTAGCGTACGATTATCTTCATATACCTTCATACAGGGAATTTCACCTGATGCAATCTTACAAAATATGCAATCATTCATATTGTTCGCTCCTATATCAATTATCTCCGTTTTTCTTGTTTTCTTTTATAGCGATTTCATTCATAACTTTGTCCTGATGGGATTCTATGGTCAGTAAGATCAGTAGAATGGCAAAAACAATCCCTGATGCCGCCCATAGACAAAAAGCTACAATCCTGAACTGAAAGACATAAAACAACAAGCCTATAAGGATCAGGATGCCAATACATTTAATCATCATTATCCCCGGCTCCAGCATATTCAGTTTGTGTTTGAATCTTTTTTCTTTGCCCATTTTTTATGTCCACTCTATTTCCAGATATCTCTAACCCACGAAAGCAATTCTCGCTTCATATTTTCTCTAATCACCATCAAACCTTTGAATTGCAATTTTACATTCTATCAGCCGCCTGGTCTTACGCCATAATCGCATTTATAAGCAATTCCTCTTTCATTAAAATGTATGAAAAAAAACTCTTCTTCTGATGTGCCCAGAAATCCAACTTGCTTCTCTCTGTATGTATACCCACATTTGGTGCTTTTATACAGACCTTCGGGATCCGTATCTCCCAGCACATAGTCAAAATCTCCATATTCTTCAATTATATCAGCAGAAGTCTTTCCTATATAGTCATCTGAATTAAACTTCTTACCGCATCCTGATAATATAAAGATTAATAGGAGCCATAACAAAAGCAATTTCTTCGTATATTTCATCATCTTTCCCTAAGCAGGATACCCCCATGCGTTAAACAGCCCCTTGCATTCTCCTCCCTGTCAATATTAGTTTCTATTTACGTTTCGGATATAATCTTCAGCAGAAATCATGGGTCTTTCTAGTTCAGCTATGGTCTCAGCTGAAAGAGTCAATGTAGCTTCATATTCTTCCCCTGCCTTTCTGAATCGGTCGAGCAAAGGATCCGCAACAATTGCTGCCTCCGGGACGTTCAACATTGGTGTTTCAGGAACGCATACCATACTCAGATTACCGAAACAGTTTTTACACATTAACTTCAAGGCATCGAAATTGCCTTCCCAATCAGGGAATCCACATCCACTGATAACAACAGTATGGATTTTGGAAAAATCTGCCAGCGCTTCGTGTCGGACTGTTCCATCAGGTAACTGAACCATTTTCATTTTTACAAGCGGAATAGTACGGTCTAACACAGCTTTCAAATGTGAAGGCATACCATAGCAGTAAAGGGGAAAGCTCCAAATGATGATATCAGAATCGCGGTACAGATCAAGTATCTCATTCTGATCATCCACGATAACACAATGGCCTTCCAGCTTCTGCCAGCAACCAAAGCATCCCCTGCAGGGTGATATCTTCTTGTTTATTACATCGATAACTCTTATTTCATGTTCATTATTACGGTTTAATCCTTTTAAAAAAGCATCTGTCAGGCGAAAGGTGTCACTTTTCTTTTTAGGTGACCCATTAAGTACCAGTATTTTCATTTTTTTCTCCCTTGTTCACAAACATTCGTTACCGTTTTCCGGAGGTTCCGTAACAATCGGTGTAGGTGTTTCTGTGACGGTTGCCGTCGGTCTGATTACCGGTGTAGGTAAGTCGCTTTTGTCTGGCTCTGGTCCGTTGTACCTTAGCTCTCCATCGACAAACTCTAACTTTCCCACTGCTCCGTCATTCATATACCGCCTTCCGGAAAAGCCCTTTTTTATGTATACTGCACCATCCTTTACAGAATCGACCCAGTAATCATACTCGCCTCTGTCCTGCAACTGATAGCCCTGTCCGTTTTCTATATCATAAACAAATATTCCTGTGGATATTATACCGCTTCCATGCGTGACCGAAGTACACAGATCGGGCTTTCCGTCTCCTGTGATGTCATAGTAAGTATACCTGTCCATCAAAAATCTGCCCATTGACACCGTATGTTCGCATATGTATTCATTAAATGCGGCCACCACTTCCGGATCAAGATCTTTTCCTGTGATAATGTATTTATCCTCTTCCTCTTCAGGCATAGGGGTTACACTCGCTACCGGTTCAGGGGTTACACTTACCACCTGATCCATAGGTATGTCATTATCTTCTGTGTTATTGTCTTTCGAGCACCCGACGATAAGCATCGACGCTGCCATTATTATTGTAAGTAACGGTAATAAAACTGTTTTCTTCATAAATACCAATCTTCGTTAAAATAGTTAGATAACACATAGCCACAAGTAATGATTTTTCTTGACGGTGAATTGCACTTTGTCATAACCTATAGAACTGAAAAGTTACTCTTTTTTCTTTATCATTCTAACTATTGAAACCGGTTTGCCAAGAGTCCATTCCTTTTTGCATCCATCAAATTCAAAACCATACCTGTGATAAAAACGAATAGCTCTCTCATTTTTTTCAAGCACCCACACAAATATAGTATTATATTCGCTAAGCCTGGAAATTGCTTCATTCATCAACCTATATCCTATTTTCTTGTTATAATACTCTTTAAGGACATAGATTGCTACAACCTCTCCTGCATTTTTCAAATCTTCATCTCTTGATGGACCATATACTGCAAACCCTACAACTTTATCTTTGTCCTTAGCTACAAGAGTATTTTCCGGGAACTTTCGCGCACGTGCTGTCGTTGCCTCCACGGTCATCGTATCAAGATATCTGTCACATACGATACCTCTGTATGCTTCCTGCCAAGAAGTACAATGTACATATCCCCTTCCGCACAACTCTTCATCAGTTTCAGCTAATTTTATGACTATTGAATCATTTCTTTCTTCCAAGTTTAGTAACTGTTCCACAGTCAGTGCTGCCGAGTAAAGCCTGTGCTCGTCCGTACCATACAGCATTACTGCCTGTCTCACCCCATTTGAGTCAAGGCTCCTACTGGCGACAGTAATCGTCGGCAGGCCACAGAGATGATTGACGTAGGTCGGGCCGGTAATCAGCACGGCATCGTAATCCTTGATTTCCTCTGTAACCTTTTTTATCTGGTCAACGCGGGATTTCATGGCCTTTTGATATTCTTCCTCTACAACGTCTTCCTGTGATTCATCGTACAGTGCTCCATGCAGCCGATCATATCCGTACTTCATCATTGTGTCCGGATGCGCCTCAAAGTATTCGACGATTTCTTTAAGAGTCTTTAGCTTTGCCATGCTCTTTCCAAGATATTCCGCAAGCCCTGGTCCAAACTCCCACTTCATAATGGCGGGAAGCTCAGGTGTCGGCGGTTCATCAACCTCCGAGACTGCAGCACCACTATTCTTAATTGTCTCAACTACTTTATCAAGGAATTGTTTTCGCTCCTCTGGGTTCATGTCAGAGTTGGCCGTATTCACAGCAATCCGAAGCCCTCCTGCAGGAACCGGTTTAATCTCCGGCAGGGGTTCATCCCTCATGGCAGAGTACAGTTTAAGGGTATCACTCACATTTTGCGCCATTGCTCCTGCACTGTCGAATGTCTTTGAGATCGGAACTATCCCCTCCTGTGAAAGAACTCCTGCCGGAGGCTTTAATCCGCAGATTCCGTTTCCCATGGCACAGGCGGTCACCGAGTGACAAGTATCCGTTCCGACCGCCATCGGTACGATCCCGGCAGCGACCGCGACAGCCGAGCCGGTTGATGAGCCAAGAGGATCGAGTTCCGGTTTCACCGCATGTATAACCTGTCCTCCGCGGGAACTGTATCCGCCCGGCATCTTCGTCGAAACAAAGTTGGCAAACTCGGTCATGTTACTCTTACCGATGATTACTGCACCGTTACGGCGAAGATTCCGAATGACCGGTGCATCATTTTGGGCAATATTATCCTCCAAGGCTAAGCTCCCGGCGGTTGTATGGAAACCTTTGACATCTATATTATCTTTTACCAGAACCGGTACCCCGAATAATAGCGGAAGTGGAGCATTCCCCGAGCATTCCGTCTGTTCTGCGACAGCAGTCTCATCAAGTTCCGCGATACAATTCAATCCGTCTTTGCCTCCGATTTCTTTTGCTAAACGGATTGCTTCCAAAGCTGTGATCATTTATACTCCCTCCACTAATCCCAAGATGTTATTCATAATATTTTGCGGTTATCCGCATTTTTTTTATATGTCAAAATCGTATACATTCAGCCATTCGCGGACTGCTATTCTTTCCCCTTGTAGAATCGAATCATATTCCGGTTATATCCGGTGGTTACAAGATAGGCCTTTTCTTTATGGCTTTCCATCAGTCCGCTGAGTATGAACCCGCTTAATCCTTTTATCGGGATATCCGGATCGGTTAAATCAAACAGCTCCCCGGAATCTCTTTCTATGATAAGAACCGAATCTTCTTCAAAGAATAACGAAAACTCTATCAATGGCGGCTTTTTCTTATGCCTGTTCTTTTCAAGAATTGTAAGTCCGATTTCCTCCACGAAAAGAGACGCCCGATTGGATTCTTTCTGTGAAAAAGCATGCGAAACCAGACTCTTTCCAACCCGCTCCGAAAGTTTACCTGCGATATCACCGGTCAGCGTATCCTCCATGACAATAATCTCCGAATCAATATTTTTAAGCAGGAAGGGAAAATTGTCTTTTCCAAAACGAAGAAATACAAAACCTAACGCGGTAATAAGTGTCAG
>JAEEVK010000108.1 GCA_016287095.1 Lachnospiraceae bacterium | reverse complement strand
GCTAAATATTCCGTAGGGCAGGAACTGTCCTAACTTATACGCCTGTGGACACTGTGTAAGACGTTGCGTTATGTATATCGTAGCCAACGCAGTAGTGGTTGAAGCAGGAAGCTCGGTTACTTGTAGCCGAGTAGTTCACTGGTAGTGTAAAGTTTTCTATGAAAACTTTACACTATGTAGGCCACGGCTTCGCGAAGCGAACTATAAATGCCGTGGCTCTCGAAAAATATCAGGAGGTTCAAAATGAAAAAGAGTGTCGCTAGAAGTATAGTATTTATCACAATACTTGTGCTTGTTCTTTCACTTACCGCATGCGGAGGTAATAAGAAAGATGATTCGCCCAAAGAGACTAATTCTGCCGTCGAATCGGAGAAAAAAGGAGTTAAGGCATCCTCGTTAAAACCCGGAGATGAAGTAGCTGACGGCGATAAGGCAATGCCCGGTACCGACAAGACCTTATATGGTGGCGCAGTAGTTGGCGATTCGGACGGAAACGATACAAAAACAAAAGGTACAGATATATATACAGATAACAGTAAATAATAGAGTAGGAAAAAATTAACTTAAGCCGGATGATCGTCCGGCTTTTTTTATATAATTCTACTTGACAATTTTTTAGAAAGTATTATAATATAGCAGAAATGTAAGCGTTTACATTTCTGAAAATTTTTAAGGAATATTTTTTTAGATAATTTTAGGAGGAATGGTTCATGGACTTAAAACTGCGCGATGCAAATGAATGCAAATTTGATGCTGTATCACTTGGAGAGATAATGCTTCGTCTTGACCCCGGTGAAGGACGTATAAGGACTACAAGAGAGTTTAAGGTATGGGAAGGCGGCGGTGAGTACAATGTAATCCGCGGCCTGCATAAATGTTTCGGTTTTAACACGGCTGTAATCACTGCTTTCGCCAATAATGAGGTAGGCAGGCTTCTGAAAGACCTGATCGAGCAGGGCGGTGTAGATACTTCACTGATTTACTGGAAAAAGACTGACGGTATCGGCAGGACATGCCGTAATGGCTTGAATTTTACAGAAAGAGGATTTGGTATAAGGGGAGCAATAGGATGCTCGGACCGTGCTAATACTGCAATTTCCCAGGCCACTCCTGCAGACTTTGATTTTGATTATATCTTTGGAACACTTGGTGTCAGATGGCTTCATACAGGCGGTATCTATGCTGCTCTTTCTGAACAGTCATGTGAAACCGTTATTGCTGCATGTAAGGCGGCTAAGAAATACGGGACCATCGTTTCTTATGACCTGAATTACCGTCCTTCCATGTGGAGCGCTATCGGTGGTCTTGCTAAGGCTCAGGAGGTCAACAAGGAAGTTGCTAAATACGTGGATGTTATGATTGGAAACGAAGAAGATTTTACGGCATGTCTTGGCTTTAAAATTGAGGGAAATGATGAGAATCTCAAAGAGTTAAATCTTGATGGATACAAGAAAATGATAGGTGAGGCTGCAAAGGCTTATCCGAATTTCAAAGCTGTAGCGACTACCCTTCGTACTGTAAAAACAGCAACAAGGAATGACTGGAAGGCTATCTGCTGGGCAGACGGCGAAATATTTATGTCAAAGGAATATAACGACCTTGAAATACTTGACCGTGTAGGCGGCGGAGATTCTTTTGCATCAGGCCTTGTATACGGGCTCATGACAACAGGCGATGCTGAGAAAGCAGTGAACTATGGTGCAGCGCACGGAGCACTTGCCATGACAACACCCGGTGATACTTCGATGGCATCGAAAGAGGAAGTAGAAGCCATTATGGGCGGTGCAGGAGCAAGAGTGAAGAGATAAAAATTTTAAGGCAGACGAAAAACGTGTGCAGAATGGAGAAAAAAATGAGTGAAAAATCAGAGACAATTTTTAAGAGATTTGAAGAAATAGGTATTATCCCCGTGGTTGTGCTGAATGATGCAAAGGATGCGGAGCCTCTCGGAAAAGCATTGATGGAAGGCGGGCTTCCTGCGGCAGAGGTTACATTCAGAACAGCAGCTGCAGAGGAATCCATACGCATCATGGCAGAAAAGTTTCCAGACATGCTGGTAGGTGCCGGTACGGTACTTACAATAGAACAGGTTGACCGTGCAGTAGCTGCCGGTGCCAAGTTCATCGTTTCACCCGGATTTGACAAGGAGATAGTTGATTACTGCCTTGCAAAGGACATTCCCGTGTGTCCCGGTACACAGACGGCCAGTGAGATGATCCAGGCCATTAAGGCAGGGCTGACAAGAGTTAAGTTTTTCCCTGCAGAAAATGCCGGCGGACTCAAAATGATCAAGGCCATAGGTGCAGCTTTGACAGCCCTGAAGTTCATGCCTACCGGCGGGATCAGCGCCCAGAATGTAAAGGAATATCTCGAGTCTGAGAAGATATTCTGCTGTGGCGGTTCATGGATGGTAAAAGGAGATATGATAAAGGCAGGCGCTTTTGACGAGATAAAGAAAAAGGTTTCTGAGGCCGCACAGATAGTAAAGGAGATCCGTTCTTGAAAAAAGAGGTTCCGAATATTTATGACATAGCTGAATTTGCGAATGTTTCAATTGCGACAGTATCACGTGTTGTAAACGGATCAGACAAGGTCTCGGAAGCTACCCGAAAAAAAGTCCTGAAAGTGATAGAAAAATTTGGATATACCCCAAATGTCTTCGCACAGGGTTTAGGTCTTAAAACCATGCATACGATAGGCATTATCGTCCCTACTTTGGCAGACGATTATATGGCGACTGCGGTGGACTACCTTGAAAAAGGGTTGAAAAGACATGGCTATGACTGCATATTGAGCTGTAGCGGCTTTGAGCTTACAGAAAAGCAGTCAAAGTGCGACATGCTTCTTTCAAAGCATGTTGACAGCCTTATTCTGGTAGGATCGACTTATGCCGGCAACGGTGTGGACGCTTCAGCAACGGATTATATCCGCGAGGCAGCAAAAAAGGTACCGGTGTTTATAATAAACGGAAACATAAGCGGTGAAAACGTTTATGCAACGGTATGTGAAGATGAAGCCGTTGTTTGTGATGTGACCGGGAAAATGATTGAAAGAGGCCGGAAGAATATCTGGTTTTTGACCGATTCGCGCAGTTACAGTTCCAATAACAAGAAAAAAGGCTATGAGAAAGCCGTGGAGCGGGCAGGGCTTGCCTCAAATGTCATTTATGTTGAAAATGACATTCATTCCGTAAAAGAGCAGCTGAGCGGATTAAAGGATAAGCCCGACGGCATAATTGCGGCAAATGATAAAATAGCTGTCGGTGCAGTGAAATATGCAGTTTCGGCAGGTTTGAAGATACCTGATGAGATTGAGATAGTAGGTTATAACAATTCGATCCTGGCGATGTCCAGCACACCTGAAATAAGCAGCATAGACAACCATACTGCCGAAGTCTGTCACGATACCGTGGAAAGGATCATGCATAATCTTAACGATGACGGCTATAAACCAAGCAATAAGATAACGATATCCTGTAATCTGGTTTGCAGGGAGACAACAAAAGTTTCAGATTGAATGTAAGCACTTACAAAAAAGCGCACAATAAAGGAGCAATAAATTATGAAAAACTTTATGGATGATGATTTCTGCCTGTACAATGATACAGCGAAGCACCTGTTTCATGAATATGCAGAAAATCTGCCGATTATTGATTACCATTGTCACATTTCCCCTAAGGAGATATATGAAGACCGTCGCTATGACAATATAGCACAGATATGGCTTGGAGGAAAAAATCCTGATGGGAGCTATTCCGGAGATCATTATAAATGGCGCGTGATGCGTGCAAATGGTGCAACAGAGGATAAGACCACCGGTGACGCACCTGCTTTTGAAAAGTTTTTGGAATTTGCAAAAGCACTTGAGATGGCCATCGGGAATCCGATGTATCACTGGTCCCATCTTGAACTGAAGAAATATTTCGGGATCGATACTCCGCTTAATGAAGATAATGCAAAAGAAATCTGGGACAAGACCAGTGAAATGCTTAAGAACGATCCTGATCTTACTGTACGCGGAATCATCCGTAAATCGAATGTAGCATTTGTTGGGACCACAGATGACCCCATTGACAGCCTTGAGTGGCATGAGAAACTTGCAAAAGAAGATCTTGGATTTATCGTACGTCCTTCTTTCCGTCCAGACAGGGCAGTTAACATATCAAAGCCCGGATTTGCTGATTATATAAAGAAACTGGCTGCCTGCACCGGAAGAGAAAGCCTTAAAACTACTGCTGAGGTCTGCAGCGCACTTGAAGAAAGGCTCGATTTCTTTAAGGCTCACGGCTGCAAAGCTTCCGATCATGGTCTTGACTATGTACCTTTCAGGCTCGGCAGTGATGCAGAAGCTGATGCGGTTCTTGCAAAAGCACTTAACGGTGAGCCTGTAAGTGTTAAAGAAGCAGAGATTTACCAGACTAAAATGCTGCTGTTCCTGGCTAAGAAATATCACAGGGAAAACATTGCAATGGAGATCCACTATTCATGCAGCCGTAACGTGAATGAGCGCATGTTTAAGATGGAAGGCCCCGATACAGGCTATGACATGATAGCAAAGAGCAATTGCTATGATGAAATAGCAGCGCTTTTCTCAGAACTTGATAAGACGAACGAACTTCCCAAAACGATCGTCTTTTCACTTGATCATAATGATTTCAACCAGCTGGCTACCTGCACCGCAGCCTTTCAGTCTGATGAGATACCCGGAAAGATGCAGCTCGGAGCAGCATGGTGGTTCCTTGACAGCAAGGATGGAATGGAAGAACAGATGCGTTCTCTGGGAAATCTCGGACTGCTGGGAAATTTCATCGGTATGCTTACCGATTCACGTTCCTTCCTGTCATATACCAGACACGATTATTTCCGCCGCATAGCCTGCAACCTGATCGGAAAATGGGTTGAGGACGGAGAGTACCCGAATAACGAGAAGAGTCTAAAGAAAATAGTGGAAGGAATATCATACTATAACGCAAAAAGATATTTCGGCCTTTAAGTAAATGTTGATATTAAGATAAAAGTGAAAAAGAGAGAGAAAATCATGGATAAGTTAAATTATGAAGTACTTGAAAAATCAGGCTATGAAGGTTATATACAGAAGAAAGCACCCGTAAAGATGCTTCAGTTTGGTGAGGGAAATTTCCTCAGGGCTTTTGTGGATTATTTTTTTGATATATCAAACGAGAAGGCAGACTGGAACGGAAAAGTAGCTATTGTACAGCCCATTGCACAGGGACTGTCTGATATAATAAATGAACAGGAAGGTTTGTATACTCTCTACCTTCGCGGTTCGGAAAAGGGTGAAAAGGTTGACAGAAAGCGTGTCATTTCCGTAGTTGACAGATGCTACAATCCTTTCAAGGAATGGGAAATAATAAAGGAAATAGCAAAAAGCGAAGATCTTGAATATGTTTCAAGCAACACTACGGAAGCGGGAATAGTATATGATGCAGCTTCCACACCGGACCAGGTTCCGCCTGTTTCATTCCCGGCAAAACTTGCAGTGCTTCTCCATGAGCGTTTCCTTGCAGGTGGAAAGGGACTGGTTGTCCTTTCCTGCGAGCTTATCGATAATAACGGGAAAGAACTTCAGAAGATTATATTAAGACATGCCGAGGAATGGGGATGGGGTAAAGATTTTTGCAAATGGATCAATGAAGACTGCCTATTCTGTTCGACACTTGTTGACCGTATCGTACCGGGACGCATTCGTGATGCAGAAGAGGTAAAGCAGCTTGAAGAGAAAAACGGCTATCAGGATGCTCTGCTTGATGTAGGCGAAGTGTTCGGTGTTTGGTATATCGAAGGACCTGAATGGCTTTCTGCCAAGCTTCCTTTCAAGAAAGCCGGAGTCAATGTACATGTTGTGCCTGATGTAACGCCTTATAAAAAACGCAAGGTCCGCATCCTTAACGGTGCCCATACCGGTTTTGTTCTCGGTGCTTATCTTTCCGGGCAGAACATAGTTCGTGACTGCATGCACAATGACACTATCAGGGGCTTTATGAACAAGATGCTTTTTGAAGAGATAATCCCTGTTCTTCCTCTTGACAAAAATGACTGTGAGGAGTTTGCTTCAGCTGTTACAGACAGGTTTAACAATCCTTTCGTAAATCATGAGCTCATGAGCATATCCCTTAATTCGACATCAAAATGGAAAGCACGCAATATGCCGTCTTTCCTTGAATACATTGAAAAATACAGCAAGCTTCCTCAGGCACTTACCATGAGTCTGGCAGCTTATATTGCATTCTATTCAAATGGGATCAAGGAAAGAACGGAAGACGGTCTGATCTGTGTTCGTCCTGCAGGCAATGATTATAAAATCCAGGATGACGCATGGGTACTTGATTTCTATTATGAAAACAGGAATACCGGTGATGCAGAGCTTGTAAAAAAAGTGCTGGCTAATGAGAAGATGTGGGACAGAAATCTTAACGATATTGAGGGTCTCACAGATACCGTTACTGCTGATCTGAAACTGATAAGGGAACAGGGTGCCGAGGCAGCATATAAAAGCATTCTGTAATACGAAAGGTTTTTTAACTAATGAAAAAAAGTATTGTAATTTCACCGGCCGATTCAGTGGCTGTAGCCCTTGTAAGGCTTTCAGCCGGAGAGCAGGCTGAGGGTGTTACTTTAAAAGAAGATATTGAGAGAGGCCATAAATTTGCTTTAAAACCTATAAAAGCCGGTGAGCAGGTAATAAAATACGGTGAAGTCATCGGAAATGCAGTATGTGACATCGTACCTGGTGAGCATGTGCATACACATAACATGAAAACCGGTCTTTCTGGAACTCTTGAATATAATTATGCTAAGAGGGATATTCCCCAAATAAAGGAAGGCAAAAAAAGAAAAGTAAATGTTTATGAAAGGGCAAACGGAGAGGTCGGCATCAGAAATGAGCTTTGGGTCATCCCGACCGTAGGCTGTGTCAATGCTCAGGCCAAGGCGATTGCTGCTGCATTCTGTAAAAAACACGGCGATATGCCGGGAATTGACGGATGCTTTGCATTTACACACCCTTATGGGTGCTCGCAGATAGGCGAAGATCATGAAAGAACAAGAATGCTTCTGTCAAGGATGTGCAAACATCCCAATTGCGGAGGTGTGCTGGTACTTGGTTTAGGCTGTGAAAACAACCGCATGGACATTTTTAAGGAAGGCTTGGACGATTATGACAAGTCCCGTACCCGTTTCCTTGTGGCTCAGGATGTTGAAGACGAGATCGCAGAGGGCTTAAAACTCCTTGAAGAGCTTTATAGTATTGCAAAGAATGACCGCCGCGTGGAAAAGGATTTCAGCTGCCTCAAGGTAGGACTGAAATGCGGAGGCTCTGATGGACTTTCGGGGATCACTGCAAATCCTCTTGTAGGCAGATTTTCGGACTATATTGTGTCTGTGGGCGGTACCACTGTTCTTACCGAGGTTCCGGAGATGTTTGGTGCCGAGCAGCTTCTGATGAACAGGGCAAGGAATGAGGAAGTTTTTGACAAGACGGTAAAACTTATCAATGATTTCAAGGAATACTATCAGAAGCATGATCAGCCGGTATATGAAAATCCCTCACCCGGAAACAAGGCGGGCGGGATAACTACTTTGGAGGACAAGTCTCTTGGCTGCACACAGAAATCAGGAGCCGGAGAGGTCTGTGACGTGCTTTTTGACGGGGATAATCTCACGGTTCAGGGACTTAACCTGTTGAACGGCCCGGGAAATGATATGGTGGCTGTTACCAATCTCGGATGTGCAGGCTGCCATCTGGTTCTGTTTACAACTGGACGCGGAACACCTTTTGGAGGTTTTGTACCGACTATTAAGATCTCAACAAATTCAGAGCTTGCAAAAAAGAAATCCAACTGGATTGATTTCAATGCAGGGGATATAGCAGAGGGAGTATCTTTTGATGATAAGCTTTCGGATCTGACCGACCTGATCGTTGAGACCGTAAATGGCCGTCAGACTGTGAACGAACGCTACGATTCCAGAGATATTGCGCTGTTCAAGACAGGTGTTACGCTGTAATTTTGGAGAAGGATTTCAATATGAAGAAGATCGGATTGGTAGGCGGTACAGGGCCGGAATCTACGCTCATGTACTACAGGGAATTGAATACACGTATAGATAAGATTACAAATGGGGCCCATATGCCGGAAATAACTATTGAGAGTGTAGATTTTCGCAAGGCTTGGGATATGGTTTCAAATGATAGATATGACAGGCTTGAAGAGTATCTGTCTGAAAAGGTAAACAACCTACGCGACAGCGGTGCAGAAATCATATCGCTTACAGCGGTTACCATGCATGCGGTATTGGATCAGATCATTAAAAATACTCAAGTCCCTATGGTTAGTATCCCTATGGCGGTATGCCACGAAGCTATGACGAGGGGCTACAAAAAAGTCGGGCTGTTAGGTACGATTTTTACTATGGAACAGGACTATATGAAGACTGATCTTCGAAATGCTGGGATAGAAGTATTTGTTCCCGGTAAATCAGACCGAGACCTTATAGCCAAGAGAATACTTGAGGAACTTGAGCTGGGAATCGTAAAAGAGACTACGCTTAAAGAATTTCAAAAAATAATAATAAAGATGGCAGAAGAAAACGGCATAGAAGCGGTAATACTCGGATGTACGGAACTCCCTTTACTGCTTAATACCGATAACTGTCCGGTTCCATGTCTCGACAGTGTGGATATACATATAAATGAGATCATTCGACTTGCGATAGATTAATAATTTGAAGTGAAACCGGGAGAAAAAGCTTATGACTATAGGTGTAATTCAGGCAAGTTCACAGGCCCAAAAGAATTCGCTGCTGTTTAATACGGTTAAACGCTATGCGCCGGATTCTGTGGTTGTAAATTTCGGCTGTAAGGAAAACGAAGAAGAAAAATACAGCTATATAGAAATCTCGTTACTTACAGGTCTATTGCTGGCAAGCGGATCGGTGGACTTCATCGTAACCGGGTGCTCGTCAGGGCAGGGTATGATGCTTGCCTGCAATAATATGCCGGGTGTTCTGTGTGGATATGCTCCTTCGCCCATGGATGCGTATCTGTTCGCTCAGATAAATAATGGCAATGCTATATCGGTTCCACTGGGCGAAGATTATACATATACCGGGATAGATAATCTTGAAAGGACTATAGAGAAACTGTTTTCTGAACCATTTGGCCAGGGATATCCAAAGGGACAGGAAGAGAGAAAACTGAAGGATACATCTTTGCTGAAGAATATCAGAGAAAAATCCCAGGTAAGAACTATTGAACTTATGCAGAGCCTGGACA
>JAEEVK010000107.1 GCA_016287095.1 Lachnospiraceae bacterium | reverse complement strand
GCTAAATATTCCGTAGGGCAGGAACTGTCCTAACTTATACGCCTGTGGACACTGTGTAAGACGTTGCGTTATGTATATCGTAGCCAACGCAGTAGTGGTTG
Organism: Lachnospiraceae bacterium; assembly: GCA_016287095.1. Classification (GTDB taxonomy): domain Bacteria; phylum Bacillota; class Clostridia; order Lachnospirales; family Lachnospiraceae; genus RUG11977. Next base: position 9,412 of record JAEEVK010000107.1, on the reverse strand, counting down.
AAGCAGGAAGCTCGGTTACTTGTAGCTGAGTAGTTCACTGAATTGATATTGAAGAGGCGCTCAATACGGACTTTTTTACCTCATAAGGAGATATCAAGGGAATTGATAAAGCAGTCCCCGGATACGTGATATCGCTGACTGCAATATGTAAAAAAGTTGCGGAAAACTGGCATGAGACAAGATAACACTGCTATTAATTATTGATAATACAAATTTATCTATGCTAATATATTTCCACTGGGTTTGAAGAGAGCCGGTGGAAATTTTTGTATTAAGATAAATAATGATATTATGTGAGAGGGTTGGGGTTACAAGATGAGCTTTGTATTAAATGAGAGAAAAGATCTGTTTCAAAAAGACGGTGTTCAGGTTACAGCTTTTTCTGACTTTTATCCGGCAGGCCGTCAGTCCGGAATAAGTTTGATAATGCATGATCACCGCGTTGCTTCCAATGGTGACGTGCGTTTTGAACCAACTCCGGGACAGTGGCAGCCGGTACCCAAAAAGATAGACAGAAAAGTTGATCCTGAGACGCAGACTATTGTAACTACTTTGAAGTATCCGGATACGGATGCACATCTTAAAGGTTTTAATCCGATCATCTATCCGGATTTTGAATTTACTTACCAGGTGAGTGCTAAGGCAGACGGTGATGCTGTAATAGTTACTATAGATTTGGATAGAGAACTGCCTGATAAGTATGTTGGAAAACTCTGCTTTAATCTTGAGTTTTATCCGGGGGATCTGTTCGGAAAGGCTTGGATCATGGATGATAAACAGGGCATTTTTCCGTATCAACCCAATGGTCCTACAATAAAAAAAGAGAGTAATTTTAAGAACAGAGGTCACTTTGAAAATGTGGAAGAAAACATAAGTCCTGAAGAACTGGCAGGAATAAACGAAACAGAAGAAGCCAATACAGAGGATATTGGTTATCAGCCTATTATTGCAGATGATATAATAGCTGAACCGTATGCAGAAGGCCACATTATTACAATCTGTCCGGAGGACAGTTATCGGCGAGTGACTATAGAAAGCAGCGAGACTGTATTGAAGTTATATGATGGCAGGATGAATCATAACAACGGCTGGTTTACGGTAAGCAGTGAGATCCCGGCACAAAAAACAAAGAGCGCATTGGTATGGCGTATACGTCCCAATGCAGTGAAAGACTGGAAATATACTCCTGTTGTTCAGGTTTCACAGGTAGGGTATCATTTAAATCAGGAAAAGATTGCCGTGATTGAAACAGATCCGACAGAAATATTTGAAGGATCGGGACCTTTAACAAAAATATACAAGATTACAGCAGACGGAGAGAAAGAAGTATATTGTGAAAATGCGATCTTATGGGGAGATTTCCTTCGTTACAGATATTACCGATTCGATTTTTCAAAAATAAAAGAACCGGGTCTTTATCGGATTCATATCGGAGATTCGAAGTCGGCCATTTTCCGTATCGGAAATGATGTATATGACCGTGGAGTCTGGCAGCCGGTTTTGGAATACTTTTTACCGATACAGATGTGTCATATGGAAGTGCGTGAAAAATATCGTCTCTGGCATGGACACTGCCATAAAGATGATGCCAGAATGGCACCGATTTTACGGAATCATTTTGACGGATATCGCCAGGGTCCGTCAACACTTACTAAATATAAATCAGGTGATGCTGTTCCGGGACTGAATGTAGGAGGTTGGCATGACGCCGGTGATTTTGATCTGCGAGTGGAATCACAGTCGGGGGAATGCTATATACTGGCTCTTTGTTACGAAGAGTTTAAAGTGAACTATGACTGTAATACGATCGATCAACAAGCACATAAAGTTGAAATTCACCAGCCTGACGGAAAGAATGACATACTGCAGCAGATAGAACATGGCGCATTATCCGTTGTTGGGGGTTACAAAACTCTCGGTAGATTATATAGAGGAATTATTTGTAAGGATTTACGCCAATATGTGTTATTGGGAGATCCGGCAGGAATGACAAAAGGCATACCGGGAGATGAAGACGACAGATTGGTATTCACAGAAGATAATCCCTGGAGGGATCTTTCTACGTCAGCACATTTGGCTGTAGTGGCTCGTGTTATGAACGGATTTAATGATATACTTTCAAGGGAATCTTTAAAAGCGGCAATTGAACTGTTTGATAATTCAGAGACGGGTAAAAAACTAAAAGAAGGTTTTGTGACAGAAGAGGAAAAGGGAATTCTTTCCCATGGCATGATCTGCACAGGATTACAGGCTGCCGCCGAGCTGTTCTTTACTACAGGAGAAGAGGTTTATAGGGAGATTCTTTACAGTAATCAAGAGTACTTTTTTAAATATGCTTCGGAAATTGGTTGGATTGGAGCCAGAATAGTCGATAGAATTAAGGATAAATTATTTTATGAGAAACTTAAAGAACATTTAATCCCTGTCAAAGAAAACCTTGAAAAAGAGTATGAGTCAACCCCTTACGGCGTACCGTATAAGTCTATGGTTTATGGAGCCGGTTGGGAAATTCAGGGCCGGGCATTTCGTTATTATTTCTTATATCACAGTTTTCCGGATCTGTTTAAAGCGGAGTATTTGGAAAGGTCACTTAATTTTATACTTGGGTGTCATCCGGGTTCGAATACAGCATCATTTGCTTCAGGAGTTGGCGCAAAGTCGATGACTGTTGCTTACGGCCTTAACCGGGCAGATTGGTCCTATGTACCGGGCGGAGTGGTAAGCGGAACCGCTTTGATCCAGCCTGATCTGCCGGAACTCCTTGATTTCCCGTTCCTCTGGCAACAGGCAGAATATGTATTGGGCGGAGGATCGTCAAATTATATGTTCTTGGTACTTGCGGTAATTGAAGTCCTGAAAACAAAAAAATGATGAGCAAGGCATTCTGTTAACGCAGCAAGATAGAATTGTTATTTCGTATCTGTTTAGAATTGATTTATCTTTTATTATGGATGACGGAGGTATGAATGGGTAATAACAAACTTGAAGGGAAAACGGCACTTGTTACCGGTGCGAACTCCGGGATGGGAATGGCTACAGTGAAAGCTCTCAGTGATATGGGTGCTACAGTTATCATGCTCTGCAGGAATGAAGAACGGGGGAAAAAGGCATATGATCAGCTAATGGAGTGCGGAGAGCGCAAACTGGATCTTATGTTATGCGATCTTGGAAGCCTGGCTTCGATAAAAGAATTCCTAAGTAGTGTTAAAGAAAAACATAACAGACTAGATATTCTCGTAAACAACGCAGGTTTCATTTCCTTGGACAGACAGGAAACCGAAGATGGATTTGAAAGACAGTTCGGTGTAAACCATATCGGACATTTCATGCTGACGACAGGTCTTATCGATATTATGGGAAAAGGTTCAAGAATAGTGAACGTGGCATCCGGTGCACATAAGACCGGCAGAATCCATTTTAATGATATCAATCTCCACAAGGGATTTAATGTTATTACTGCATATTCCCAAAGCAAACTTGCAAACGTTCTTTTTACAAGGGAACTTTCAAGAAGATTGATAGCCAGAGGGATTACGGTTAACTGCTGTCATCCGGGAGCAGTTGCGACAAATATCGGCATAGACAGGGATACGGGATTCGGCAAAACAATAACGGGACTGTTAAAACCTTTCTTCCAGACTCCCGAACAGGGGGCAAGGACGGCGATATATCTTGCTTCAGATGATGAAGTCAGTAACATCACCGGAGGATATTTTTATAAATGCAAACCGGCAAAATCTTCAAAACAATCGAAGAACATTAAGCTGGCCAGGAAATTTTATAGATTTAGTGAGAAACTAATTCACGATAAAGGATTTTGAAAAGGAGATAAAGACTATGGCAAAAGATAAGGATAGGTTTATTATGTCTCATAAGGAAGGTTCCCAGCTTTCCATTGAAGGTGTGAGGATGATTTTCGTGGACAAGGTTACTGGTGTTAATTATTTTGCTCTTTGTAATGGAGGCGGCGGAACAGCATTGACTCCGCTTCTTGATGCGGATGGCAGAGTAGTTGTAACAAATCCGGCACTGTTAACGGATTAATTTGAGTTTTGTTATTTGACAGAATCCATCTTTGGTGTTATACTGTGTTTCACAAATAAAACAGATTTCAAGGAGGCTGTTATGACATACGAAAAAATAGTTGAGAAAGTAAAAAAGGCTTTAGCAAAAGTTGACGCATCAGGTGTAAAGGGACATCTTGCCGTACAGGTTGATGTTTATGGTGAGGGCGAAGGCGCTTTCTATATCGAGATCTCTGACGGAAAGGTTGATGTTCAGCCTTACGAGTATTTTGATCATGATCTCCGTATCAGATGTACCGGTGATGAGATCGTTGCTATTGCTGAAGGCAAGAAGAAGATACTTGAAGAAGTAGCTGCTGAGAATATCGAGGCACTCCGTAATGTTTCAAGACTTGGTGATTTCGACCTGGTATTTATGGGAAGACAGATAAAGAACAAGTCCGATAAGAAAACAAAGATGTCCATACCGGTAGAGAAGCCTGAGAAGAAAGCAAAGGCTGCAAAGACAGTTAAGAAGGCTGAAAAAACCGAGAAAAAGGCAAAGGCAGAAAAACCTGCTAAAGAAGTAAAGGCAAAGAAAGAAAAAGAAGTTAAGGCTACACCTAAGAAAGCAGCTAAAAAGGAAGCTCCTAAGACTGTTGAGGCTCCCAAGGCAGTAGAAGCACCTAAGGCAGAAGTAAAGGAAGAAGCTAAAAAGTCAGAGGTTAAAAAAGTTGAGAAGCCTGTAAAAGCTGAGAAGAAAACTACTAAAAAGAAAGTGGTTAAGGAAGATAAGAAATAATAAGTATTTAAGCCCGGTTTTTAAGCCGGGCTTTTTTATGGAACAAGGAATAAAAATGTGGTAGAATATGAATTATTATGATAGAATTACATGAAAGAAGCGGATACAGTGAGGCGGTTTGAGAAGATATGATTCGTAAGCATATAGTTTTTTATGGTTCAGTTCAGGGAGTTGGCTTTAGGTGGAGAGCACGTAATGCTGCCGAGCATTTTTCGTGTACCGGTTGGGCCCGGAATGAGTGGGATGGATCTGTGAGTATGGAAATTCAAGGCCGGGAAGAAGATATCGACAAAGTGATTCTTGCTATTGAGAAAGGGACTTTTGTAAGAATTGAGAACATGAATGTGAAGACCTTGCCTATTGTGGAGCAGGAATATGGTTTCAGAACTGAATAATATAGATAAGGAAGAAGTGAGAAAAATGATACTTTATATTGATGCTTGTGTACGTGGTGATTCAAGAACGAGGGAACTGGGTGAGGCTCTTTTAAGTCGATTAGGCGGGGATGTTGTAAGAGTTAATATCGGTGAGATGAAGTTTGATATCACTGATGAAGCCTTTCTTAAGCAAAGAGATTCTTTGATAGCGAAAAGGATGTTTGATGATGATAGTTTCAAACTTGCCAGACAGTTTGCGGAAGCAGATACTATAGTCATAGCGGCTCCCTATTGGGATTTATCTTTCCCTGCGGCACTGAAACAGTACATAGAAAAAATCAATGTGCTTGGCATTACATTTGAGTATACTGCAGAAGGCTATCCAATGGGATTATGTAAGGCTGATAAACTATATTATGTTATGACTGCCGGTGGGAATTATGTCCCCGAAGAATTTGGATATGGTTATATTAAGGCACTGGCAGAGAATTTTTATGGTATTAAAGAAGTTAGGCTTATTAAAGCGACAGGGCTTGACATTTTCGGAAATAATCCCGAGGAGATAATGGCAGAGGCTATTAGTGGTATTGAAGTATAACGAAGTCAGCTGGAGACAAATAAGCGTGAAAATAATGCTTGACATAATGCGAATGAAAGAGTATACTAACATTTGTCAAGCAGAAAATTCAAAAATTTATATATTTTAGTACAATCATGGAAACGTGATGTCACAAAGCTCTAGAGCCTGTAAAATGGTAGTCAGCTGCAACAATTGATCATTTCAGGCATCGTAGTTCTTTAACTGCGGTGCTTTTTGCGTTTGAAGGGAGGGGTGTGATGAAAGGATATATAACTATAAAGGAGGCAAGTGTAAAATGGGGACTCAGTGCGAGGTGGATCAACGAGATCTGTGCAAAGAACAGGATACCTGGAGCAGAGCAGGTAGGCAGGGTATGGATAATCCCGGAAGATGCTGAGAAACCAACAAAGGATAACAGGGTTAAAACAGGAGCATACAGGGACTGGCGTAAGAAGTACGGAAAGAACAAGATCCAAGAAAGAAAAAATGATATAGAGGTATAAAAATATGAGAAAGGGATTATTTATGAAAAAGAGTTTTAGGATTTTAGCTGTTATGATTGCACTGACGATGTTTGTATCTGCATTCCCCGTACAGAATATTCGGGCACAAAGCGAGACGGGTACAGAGGAAAGTATTGATATTGACAAACAAGTAAATGGGATTATTGCCAATATGACCATCGAACAGAAACTTGCTCAGATGATGATCATTGCTATACGTTATGAGCCGGATACATCAAAAGGGATAACAAAACTGACAAAGGCATATAAGAAACTGTTGAAGAAGTATGATTTTGGCGGACTTATCATGTATGCTAACAACATGACGGATATAAATCAGACTGTGACCATGATCAGGGAAGCTCAGTCTGCATCCATGAAATCAGCTAACGGCATTCCGATGTTTATTTGCGTGGATCAGGAAGGCGGTCTTGTCAACCGAGTATCCTTCGGGACTACGGGTTCCGGAAATATGGCTTTGGCTGCTACAGGAGATACCTCTAATACTGAGGAGATTGCCGGAATACTCGGTGAAGAAATAAGTGCTCTTGGTTTTAACATGGACTTTGCGCCTGTGTCTGATGTAAACAATAATCCAGATAACCCGGTCATCGGTACCAGATCTTTTTCGGATGATCCTAATACTGTTGCTGAGAACGTAGTTGCTTTTATAGATGGTTTAAATAAGTATAATATTTCAACATCTGTAAAGCATTTCCCGGGACACGGAAATGTAGGAGAGGACAGTCATACAAAATTGCCACTGTCAGAACTGACACTCGATGAACTTAAGGAATGTGAGCTGATCCCGTTTGAGGCTGGAATAGAGGCCGGTGCGGATATGATCATGACTGCTCATATTCAGTATCCCAACATTGACGATACTACGTATATTTCAAAGGATGACGGGAAAGAGGTATATCTTCCTGCTACACTTTCGAAAAAGATCATGACCGGACTTCTTCGCGATGAAATGGGATTTGACGGTATTATCATAAGTGATTCTATGCAGATGGATGCCATTGCAACACATTTTGATGAGACGGATGCCGCTGTGCTTGCAATAAACGCCGGCGTTGATTTGCTTATCCGTCCCTCAGATGTATATCAGGATGACGAGATAAACACATTCCCTGATGTGAATAAATATATGAAAAAGCTTGCTGCAAGAGTAAAAGCAGGAGATATAACTGAGGAAAGACTTGATGAATCAGTTGGGAGAATACTCAGATTGAAATTCAAAAAGGGCATAATGACAGATACCTTATCAGTTACTAAAAAGACACAGATAAAGAATGCAAAGAAGGTTGTCGGTATACCTGAAAATCATACAAGAGAGTGGGAAATAGCATCTGAGGGTATAACACTTGTTAAGAATGAAAATAATGCATTCCCGATAGACGGTATGTCCGGTGAAAATACACTGATCCTGATACCCAGCGAATATCGCCGTGCTTCTGTCGAATATGCTATTAACAGGTTGGAGAAGGAATCACTGGTAAACCCGAAGAATGTTGATGTTATCTGCTATAGTGATATAACCATAAAGAATAAAGCATTAAAGAAAGCGCTCAACAAAGCAGATAATGTACTTATATTATCCCAGTCAACAAAGAAAAATGATCTGGTATGCAGTATAATAGAAAAGGCACATAAGAACGGTGCAAAGGTAACGTTCTTAAGCCTTAATCTTCCTTATGATATAGCCTGCTATACGGATGTGGATGCAGCTCTCTGCGCTTATCATGCATATGGCAGTGCATATGATTCCGAAGGTAACGGCCCGTTTAACCTGAATGTTGCTGTAGCTGTTTGTTCTGTATTTGCTGAAAGCGTGCCCCAGGGTACTTTACCGGTAAATATTCCCAAGATTATTGAAAACGAAGATGGATCAATATCATATTCAGATCAGTTATTATATGAAAGAGGCTTTGGAATATGTGTAACAGAAAAATAATAATGAAAAAGATTATAGTTGCATTAAGTTGTGTATTTTTGTTAGTAATGAGCTTCGCTTTGGCAGGATGCAGTTCAAAGGAAGAGAATGTGAATTCTTCAGTATCGGAAACAACACCAATGCCTGAAGCGACATCAATACCGGAGCCGTCACCGACTCCGGAAGCAACACCCACACCGGAAGCGACACCTACCCCGGAAGCAACACCGACTCCGGAACCTACACCGACCATGACTCCCGACGAGCTTTATCAGGAAGCCATAGAAAAATCACTGGTTGAGACCGGTAATAACTGTAGAATGAAGCGTGTTCTTGAAAAGGCAAGAGCAGGTGAGGATATCTATGTATGTGCTCTTGGAGGCTCTGTTACAGAGGGAGCACTTGCAAAGACTAATGACGAAGGATATGCATATCTTTTTGCGAATGAGTTTAAGGCAACATACTGTCCGGGAGACGGATCAAATTTCCATTTTGTGAATGCCGGTCTTTCGGGTACTCCTTCAACTTTGGGAATAATAAGATATCAGAAGGATGTTGTTGATCTCCTTGGTGCGGAGCCTGATATATTGATCATCGAATTTGCCATCAACGATTACAATGAGCCTACAAAGGGAAAGGCTTATGAGAGCCTGATCCGAAAGGCTCTTGAAGCCAATGATGACTGCGCGGTAATTCTGCTTTATTCGATCGCGAGGAGCGGTTGGAATATGCAGGATAATTATATAAGGATGGGAAAGCGTTACAGTGTCCAGCAGGGCAGCATAAAAGATGCCCTGTATAAGACAAGCAAGATAATGAGAGTTCCCGAGTCGAAATATTTTGCTGATGATTATCATCCTACAACTTATGGCCATGTGCTGATGAAGGACTGTATGATGAACTTGATCAAGGTTATAGACGAAGAGGAAACCGGTCCTCAGATAAAGCTTCCGGAACAGGATTATATGGGTGCGGACTTTAAGAACCTTGTGATGATAGACAGCAATTCCGAAAACAGCGATCATTTAAATATTGATGCGGGAAGCTTTTCAGATATTGATCAAGCTGTAGTAAGCATGTATTTTACAAAGAAGGCTTCATTCCCTGATAATTTTTATCATAAGGCAGGAAGTGAGAATAAGCCGTTTAAAATGACTTTAAACTGCAAGAATATTCTTATCAACTATAAGACTTCAAATAGCAAGGATTT
>JAEEVK010000106.1 GCA_016287095.1 Lachnospiraceae bacterium | reverse complement strand
CCTTGTTTCCTTTGCAGTTTTCATTATATAAAACCTGGTATGCAAAAAAATGCACACACTCAAAAGAATGTTTTTCATCTTCTATGCCAAATTTCGGTATCAAAAGCCATGATCACAAACCTCTTATTTCAGATTGTAATCAAGGATGCCTTTTAGGACGCTTCCGGGGAATTTCGCTACCGGCTGTATAAACTGTGAATCATCACATAGGAGAGCCACAGCGAACAGGTTGGCCTCATACTCAGTGTCAACTTTATTTCCGTCAAACTTGTTAAGGCCGCATTCGGAATGGAGAAAATAATGCCCGAGCTCATGTGCACAAAGAACATATCTCTGTCTGTCGTTTGTACAGTCTGTTAATGTTATGAGGACCGGATAGTTTTCACCTGTCTTCATTATATATGCCGACGGACTACGCCCTGTGTTATGCTCAAATATCTTTATACCGGCTTTCTCTGCTATTGCCAAGGGATCCCAGCCCCATTCGTTCCTTATTGATCTCGCGAACTTTGTTATTTCCTGTGCCCTGCTCTTGTTCATCTCAGTTACCTCTCTTATTTCTTCTCGCCGTTTTCCTTATACTTATAACTTACAAGGCGCAGCTGACCCAAAAGCTCCTCGGCAAATTCCTGCATTTTCTCGTCATCCATGGATTCAAGATCGTATCCGCCGTAAGCTGCAAGCATGGGCAGTTTTAGGATCGAGGTCATCGCTTCTGCCGCATTATCGTACTTCAGTAATGACGATTCAGCAGCATTTCCGGTGTTCTCCAAGGAGTTGCCCATTAACTCACTTGTTGTTGTACCAAGAATCTTACAGAGTTTGTCTATGACATCTATAGGTATCTTAGTAATAGAGGAGTTCTCATAACGATACTCCGTTGAAACAGACACTCCGAGCTTCTCAGCGACTACCTCAACTGACAAGCCTTTCTTCTTCCTTATTTCTTTTATCCTCTCGCCTATTTTCATGATCCCGATACCTTTCATATGAATATTATATATCCCATAGGTGACAATATACGTCATCCTAAATATCTTTTTCTTCATACAGATAATAGCACAAATGCAAATTCTTGTCAATTATTTTTCGCATTTTTGCAAATTTCTTGTTGACAACCCAAAAATTCTGTGCTATTAATAAAAATAGGAATTCGCATTTCTGCGAATTATTTATCTTGCATTTGCATTTTTGCCATTAAGGAGGAACTTAAATCATGAAAGAACTATTTATTGAAGACGCCCAGAAGACAGCACCATCCATATTTGTAGTCGGAATAGGAGGCGGAGGTAATAACGCCATAGAGCGTATGCTACCTCTAGAAGAAGACGACCGGAACGTACATTACTTCTCAATCAATACAGACTACCATATCTTAGCCGGATGCAAATCAGAAACTATTCAGATTGGTAAAAAGATCACAGGAGGATTCGGAGCCGGGGCAGACCCCTGCATCGGTGAAGCTGCAGCAAAAGAAAACGAGGATGATATCATGAACATTCTCTCGGACGCAAAAATGGTGATTCTCACATGCGGGCTTGGCGGCGGTACCGGCACAGGTGCCATTCCGGTAATAGCTAAGTTATGTCATGATGCCGGTATACTTACCCTTGCTGTTGTAACGCTTCCCTTTACTTTCGAAGGACGTCCCAGGACGGAAGTTGCGAAGGCTGGCCTCCAAAAGCTTAGGGATCAGGTAGACACACTTCTTGTAATACCCAATGACAAGCTGCTTCAGCTAAACGAAAAGAACCTGTCAGTAGAGACCGCATTTTCAATTGCCGACAATATCCTAAAGTACACCATTGAAGGCATCACAAATATCATTTACAACAAAGGAGTAGTAAACGTTGACTTTAACGACCTACGGACCACATTCATCAACAAAGGTATTGCCCATATCGGCATCAGCATCGCCCACGAGGGTACCCCTCTCATCGAAGCTGTCCGCCAAGCTATCGAGTCTCCGTTACTTGACACTGATATCAAGAATGCGACCAATGTCCTGCTTAACACCAGCGGCCATGTCAACCTCTTGGAGCTTAACGAGGCGGTCAATTACATCCAAGAAATGACCAGTCCCGAAACACAGATCATCTGGGGCACCGTTACCAACCCTGATCTTGTGAACGAGGACGACTGTGTGATCACGCTCATCGCTACCGGTGTACAGTCCTTCAGCCTATCTTCCGCTCCAGGTTCATCACGTGAGGCTCCAGAGAAAAAGCAGTCATTTTGGGGGTATATAAACAATGCTCCTATTAAGAATAAAGATCAAAATGTATCACCGATAGAAATTCCAGAATTTATAAAATCTTCAAATGCCAAAAGTGCAAGAAAACAGTCATAAAAAAATAAGAGGGAATCATTTAAAAAGCCGTACCCTTTACTGGTGTACGGCTTTCTCTATGGTCAACCATTTGCTTCAATAAATTTTTCAGTCAAATCTCTAACTTCATGGATAAATCTTGAGCCAAGATTATTCCAATTCTCTAAAACTTTTACAAGGCAAAAGCTTATCATGGAAGATTCTTTACTTCTACCCTTATTTCCGCTCTGGACATCTTTCCACGAAAACGAATAGTCATTCTTTTCAATTATGTCCTTTATCTTATTTTTGAGCGTAATGTACATTCTTTCATGTCTTTCAACTGTCTTAGAGTCAGCTTTATCCATATTCTCATATAATCTCAAAGACATATATGGTCCGTTCCTATCAGTATCAATTCTCCAGAATACTGTATATTTATCAAATGAATCGCTATACTCCCGATATGGTATTACTATCATCTCCGTCCATGGTCTCCCAAAACTGGACCCAGAGTATGTGTAATATCTATCCCCTTTCGTCTCCCATGTATTATACTTTTCACCATTAAATATATCCTTTATCAGGTTATACTGCGCTATCTGATATTTTGAAATAAACCAGCTTCGTTTCTCATCGTTTACTTTTTTAGTATAATTTCCATGAATTACATACCAATTTAACAACGATTCAAGATGCTCGACATAGTCATCTAGGATATCTGATCTGCCATAATATTTCTTCAAAAGATTCAAGAACATCTTTCCATCGATTACAACATCAGCCTTTTTCCTTTTTTGAATAAGCCTATCACAATCATAAAAGTGCCCTGTTTTGAAAAAAACTGTTGTAACATCCCACTCGCTTGATACAAGCGATTCTTTGTACCGCTCAATCTGATTATCGCGCTCCGAAGTATATGTTTTATCTTCTACTATTATTTTTCTTCGACTCTCGGGTAGTTCAATAAGAATATCTATTTTGTTATCCTGTCTTTTTATTTTGACGATCTCCCCAGGTTTTATTGAATACCCCAACATTTTTAGAGTATCTACCCCTAAATTAAACAATTTTGATCCAGCTTCTTTAACCCAATTAATACACCAACAAATAAAAGCGTCCTGTGACAGTTCACTCGTACCAAAATCAAAAAGGTTATTTCTCATAGTAAATTCCCCTTCAAAAACTAACAATTATTTATGCTTTGATAAGCTATTTTGCCCATCCCATCGGCATTTTCAAAAAAACACGGAATTGACCGGATTCACACATGCATATTACATATAGGTGAATTTTATTCGCCTTAAAAAAGCAGGAAGGAGGTCGACAATTATGCGATACAAAACAGAAACAGATCTAATCTACAACAAGGCAATGGATCAAGCTAAAGCAACAAAGTCGTCTAAGATATTGGTTGATATAGCAGAGTACCAAATGAGTAACGATATGCTTAACGTTGTCATACACAACTTAAAGACTAAACGTAATGACAACAACCATAATAATGACGACAAAGAGACGTATGATACAATAATTATCGTTAGCTGTATACCAATGCACAACAACACCGTACTGTGGATTAGTATTAATCCGGATACCTTAAGGTAATATTGTTGGTAAACAATACCATCATTCAGATGGTATTGGTTATTTTTAATGCTTAAAAGGTATATAATTCTATAATTACTACTTCAACAGACTACTTCCTTATAATATCAACTACTTCTCCTATATACATGTCATGCGGTGCATCTCCTGAATAAAACTTAGCAGCATCCGGATCGGTGATATTTGAACGCTCAAGCCTCTGCATGAACATCTTTCTGCATACGAGTGTGATCTCTGCTTCCTCAAATGTTACTGATTCCTGAAGTGCCTTTGCGGTAAGTCCCGAGGCGTTCATCTTATCCATATCCCTACCGGACTTTGAGCCGAGCACGCCAAGCACTTTCCTGTATTCCTCAGGATAAAAGCTTACCGTAAAATAACCTTCCCTATCCATAAATTCATGTGTGTATCTTGATGTCCTTACATAGACTGTAGCTACGGGTTTGCCCCATATGGTGCCCATGCCACCCCAGCTCACTGTCATCGTGTTGAAGCTGTCCTTGTTACCTGCCGTAAGCAGTGCCCATTTCTTATCAAAAACGCTGAAAATATCTGTCTCAAATTTCATCAGTCTTCTCCTTTTTTAATATATTGTATAGGTTTCTCGTTATTTAAAGAAAATCTGCAGAGCATGGTAAAGATCCAGCTGCCATGCCTTCATATCGTGTACTCCGCCCGGAATAGTAAAGAAATCATAGTTAACGCCCTTCTTCAGTTGCGGACATACGGCAATTACCTTTCCCATGATATCTGTATGCTCTGCATAGGCTATATCCTTATCTCCGTTACAGCAGAACATGTATTTAAGTTCAAGGCCTTTTTCTTCGCCATTCTTTAAGGTTTCACATATGCGATTTGCTTCATTATCATGATCACCGAAAGGACCTCCGCATCCTGAAAAAGGTCCGTACCATGCGAACAGATCAAAATTATTATAGAAAGCTGCACGATATGTAGCCATCGAACCGAGTGACAGTCCGGCAAACGCCCTATGCTCCCTTGTCTTTACAAGATTCTGTTCCGATACGTCACGATCAGCGTATGTCAGATAATGGCTCTCCACTGCAGGGATCAGATCCTTGCGGAGTTCATACTTGAACTGCTCAGTTATATAGTCACCGTTCTTGTCGACTTTCTCATCGCCTCTGTAATAAGTCGGGGTTACTATGATGCAAGGATCACAGATACTGTCAGCCATCATATTATCAAGGATAGTGACAGTATCCGGAAACATCTTGAACCACCAGTCCTCTGTCACTGCCCCGCCATGCATGAGGTAAAGGATATTGTATTTCTTATCCTTATCATATCCGTAGGGCAGGTATACCCATGCACCTTTATGCATCGGTTTGTTATCATCATCATAAGTAAATGTGTCATACTCAAATCTTTCGACAGTTCCCTTCTTGCTGCATCCCTTAAGCATAGCCGAAGGCATCTCATAAATATACTCCATCTTCTCCGTTCCTCCTTGTTTTTAATTCAAATCTCTAATATCTATTATGTACTTTTTCTGCAAAGCACATCATATCCTTTACTTCTATCACTGTCCCGTCGTCAAGCACTGCTTTTCCGGACATTTTGCCGAATACCTGGTGCTGGTCGGATACCAGTACCTTAAAATCGATGCAGGCTGCCCTGTCAAGGACCGGTTCAAACTCCATCTCAAATCTTCCGTCAGATGAAGCAAATGTCCATTTGTCCATCATATTCCCTTCAGGGATATGGAACTCAACATCATCGAGTTTATGCACCTTTCCCTCATAGAAGATGACATTCTCGGTAGCTGCACTGGTATTTCCAAAACCATAGCCGATATTAAACCCAAATCTCTTTCCGTTTATATCCGCATTACCCGAACCCCATAGCCATGTATTGTCATAGGTCCATACACCACGTCCCCAGTCCAGTGTTCCAAAGTCAGTAGCAGGATCAAACTCATACCTTTTACCGTCAAATTCCATGTACCCACTGGCACGCATCGTGTTTATCTTCTGATTGTAGTAAAAGGCATGTTTCTTATCCCATGGTGTTGCTATGACCATAGATTCCATATCCGGCTGTTCGAGGGTAATATCGCACTTAAACGGCTTATCCTTCCAGAAACGGTCAAACTTACACCTTATGCGGCGTTTCCCGTCCCCGGCTTCAAACTTCATATTCAGACGCTTATCGTGGTATTTTGTAACCCCTGAAGAAGAATCCGCTGGCAAACCTATCCTGCCCATAGGAAAAGTATTTAGGACTGTTTCCGTATGCTCCCAGGGTTCGTCTCCGAGTTCAAGCAGTGATACCGACTGGAGCCCGATATACCCGTCATCTGATATGGTGAACGCACCGGCAAACCCCTGGCCCATAACTAAATAGTAGTCCCATTCCTTGATCCTGAATTTCGGAGCCTTTATCATCTTCCTGTCATACTCCTGCACCAGGCTCCTTGACCAACCAGGCTCTATCAGTTCGCCGTTACCATCCAGCAGCGGGTGTCTCTCTGTTACTTCATGGTTCCTTCCCATATGCTCCTCCGCGCATTTATTTGATCTTGCTGACCCAGTTTTTAAGTTCCTCTGTGTTTTTAAGCACTTCCGCATTCACTATCTCAGCACCTGTTACATAGGGCATGAGCTTCTCAGCAGTCTTACCTATACTGCTTCCGCCGGATGTTGCGAACACATATACTTTCTTCCCTGTCCAATCATAGTCTTTGCAGAAGGTGTTGATGATGTTAGGAGCGCTCCAGTACCAGATAGGAAAACCAAGGCATATGGTATCATATTCACCTAAATTCTCAATCTTTCCTGCTACAGGCACATCCTTCTTCCCTGCTTTCTCTTTGTTACATCTTGAAAGCGGATTCTTCCAGTTGATATCTGCCTTGGAATATTCCTCGACAGGTTTAATTTCAAATAACTCACCACCTGTAAGCTTAGCAATAGCCTCAGCCGCCTTCCTGGTTCTTCCTGTTTCTACTGAAAAATAAGCTATAAGTGTCTTCATGTCCAATCTCCTCTCTATGTTATGTTTGCTTTATTATCAATATAATATCATAACGCGGCAAATAAATAAAGATACATTTAGTATCCATTAAAATCATTTTTTCTCTTTATAACTATCTCATAGCCAAGATAGTCATCTGTTTCATCTTCCGTTATTTCTTTGATGGCTCCACAAAACAGATCTTTATGGGCATGCCAAATATCTTTAGCTATTTCTATGTCGTACTCCTCCTGAAGGAGTTGTTGGATAATCTGGTGCTTGCCATCGGTCATTTGAACTATGTGTATGGATTTATTTTCTGTAGCTGAAATGATGCAGGATGAGGCACTGTGGAAAAATCTGATGGAGCATCGTTATGCCGGAGGACATCTTGAAATGGCTTTTTCTGATCTTAAGGTAATGGACAGAATCATGTATGTCAGTTTCAAGGCATCGATTCCCGCAAACGGGAAAACTTCAATAAAAGCGGAGATGTATAAATCTTCAAGTTCATATTATCCGTATGGGAACATGAACACTACCGGATATGATATGGTAACACAGACTGGCTCTAATCTTTCCTTTACAAAACAGACCGCATCTGTTTCAGATACCGGATATGTTAAGATAGTCCGGCAGGATTTTGGTTTTGACATTCAAAACGGAGTGGATTCTGTCGAGCTCGATCCGAATATTCCTCACTATTATATAGAAGTAAGCAGAAAATAATGCAGCCTATTTCGCATAGATATGGCTTTATTAATCCTGTTTTATATGATATAGTATGTTAAAAGGAGGTACGGGTCATGGAGATGGGGTTTATTATATGGAGCGTGGTGGCTCTTGTTTTGGCGGGAATAGGCATTTGGGACTGGAATTCAAAGACAGCAGTAGGCTTCTATTCAGGAATCAAGCCTCCCGAGGTAAAGGATGTAAAAAAGTACAATCATGCGGTAGCTATATTGTGGTTCATATATGCAGTGATATTTGAACTGCTTGGACTTCCGTTAATGTTCATGGAAGAGCATTCTCCCTTGTTTATAATTTCCATTATAGGTGTGGTTTTCTCTGTTATCGGTTTGGCGGTAGCATATACACTTATACTTGCGAAACATACAAAGTAGTACTTCAGGAAATGGGGGTCAAGGGAAGAGTGAGATCGACAAATACGACCCTCCAAATTTGGAGGGTCGTTCAACTTACGCTCTAGCATGTTTTTTCATTACATCGATTGCTTTTTTAAATCTTTCATCATCCCGGACAAAATCAAACTTTTTATTTTCCAATGAGGGTAAGCAATAAAAGCAGGAATTTCCTGTACAGTTTCTGGTGGTTTCCTTACAGTCATATTTCACTCTGTTTACCAGCTGTGCTGTAAATTCGTAATCTTTATCCGAAGGGATGGGATCGGCCACAGCATATTTGCAGCAGTCCTCTACACACTTTATTGTATTTTCCGCATCCGACAGTTCCGCATACGGATGAGCCAGATTTAAGCAGTATGTAGAAACCTGAGGAGCGTATTATTTCATTGACTATGTCAAGAGTTATGTTATAATTAGTTAGTATTATATTTCAGGATAAAGCAACAAGGAGGGCTATATGGATAGGAAATGTAGTAAATGTGGCGGAGAACTTGTCGAGGGTGCATTGTTGGATGCTGTTACTTTTCATTCGGTGATTTTTACGCCAATAGATGAACTGAACAAAATAAAAAAAATAAAAGCAGGCGTAATATGTGATACTTGTACACAGTGCGGAGGCATTGAAAATTTCCGAGTGGATGATTGCTCAAAGCTGAAAACTTCATAGAGTATCTCGGAAGATAATTAACTAAGAAAATTTCAGTATAACTAACGATGGGGGCAATTGACCATGAAAGTTGATAAGTATGTCAAAGGAGCAGTAAGACAGTTTGCATACTGGTTTGCACACGGAACAATAGGAGCAGGACTGTTGAATGGTATTGATTATACAGGCGGTCTTCAAGAGGAATGCTCTTTTGCTGAACAGGCCTTCATTATCTTCATGAATAATCTTGAATATGACGGAACAGGCGTGACGAATTATAAGCAGGCAGAGTATAGAGCAGCACAATATATACGAAGCTATTATGATTTCTCATATGAAGTGGAACCTCCTTTTGAACCATGGGAAATAGAAGGTGATCCAGTAAGTGCAAGTGGATGGAACAACTAATTACAGTAGTATTTATCCCCAAAGATAAAGGAATTGCCATGTATCAAACGATATTACAAGAGTGCAGAAAATGGTTTTATAATGTTTCCTCTCAATATGATGAGGTATTGAAAATAAGTATAGAAAAAGATGATTCATCGTGTTTAATTGGAGATATTGATTCAAATCGTTATATATCTCAAATAATTGTCTCTGAATCAGGTTTTAAGCCGTATAGGTATGTAGAATTTACGATTTATGACTTGGATAAAGATGCAAATCAATCACCGGTTTTTTGGTATGGTGATCAAGATAATTCTTCAGTGGTAGATATCATTGATAATTTGAACAAAGGACTAAGAATAGTCTTGAGTTAAACCAGAAGTTAAAATCATATAACAATTTAAGGTAACCCAAGCGGTACTGTATTTGGTCAATACGGTATCGCTTTTTTATTTT
>JAEEVK010000018.1 GCA_016287095.1 Lachnospiraceae bacterium | reverse complement strand
GACGACTATAAAAATAAGACCATAGGAGATTATTATGCATTACCTCCGGATATTAGAGTGGAACTGATAGACGGTGTATTCTATGATATGGCATCACCTACAACAAGCCATCAGAAGATAAGCACTTTTTTACTTGTGACACTACAATCTTTTATTGAGGCTAACAATGGCTCATGTCAGACATATGCAGCTCCGACTGATGTTCAGCTCGACTGTGATGAGAAGACCATGGTGCAGCCTGATATTTTTGTCCTGTGTGATGAGGACAAAGATGAAGAAAAATGTATTTTCGGTGCTCCGGACTTAGTCATAGAGATTCTTTCGCCTTCGACACGATACCATGATACTATGCGAAAACTGTATAAATACAGAAATGCAGGGGTAAGGGAGTATTGGATTGTTATGCCGAGAGAACTGAAGATCCGAGTATATTTCTTTGAAAAATCTGATACGCCGATAGAATACTCGTTTATGGACAAAATCCCCGTAGGTATATGGGATGGCAGATGCAAGGTTGATTTTAGCAGGATATACGAGAAGATAAAAAAGAGTCATTATGATTAAAAAACTCTTGACAATTATCATTTTTTGTGAGATAAGTATATAAACTAAATTGATACAAAAGGCAATGAAGGGAAGAGTAAGCTGTAAGGATGCCCACAGAGAGTCCGTGAACGCTGAGAGCGGATGGCAAAGAGATGGTCGAAAATGGTCCCGGAGCTGCGGAGTCGAGGAGTTTTTCTTAGGTTTCGACGGGTTCACCCGTTACAGTGAGGACTGTTGATGGACAGTTGCTAAGGCTTTTGCTGTGAAGCAGAAGTGAATTAAAGTGGTACCACGTGAGTTAGACTCTCGTCTTTAATTAAGACGGGAGTTATTTTTATTTTACAAGGAGAGAAAGCATATGAGCAGGAAACCTTATTACATCACAACAGCGATAGCTTACGCTTCGGGAGTTCCCCATATCGGGAATACATATGAGATAATACTTGCCGACAGTATCGCAAGATACAAAAGGCAGCAGGGTTATGACGTGTTCTTCCAGACGGGAACCGACGAACATGGATTGAAGATTGAAGAAAAAGCTGCTATCAAAGGAATCGAACCCAAGGAATATGTGGATATTATCGCAGGGAAAATAAAGGATATCTGCGACCACTTAAATATCTCCTATGACAATTTCATCCGCACCACGGATGAATATCATGTGAGCCAGATGCAGAAAATATTCAGGAAGCTTTATGACCAGGGCGACATATATAAGGGGAAATATCAGGGAATGTATTGTACTCCATGTGAATCTTTCTGGACAGAGTCACAGCTAAAGGACGGAAAATGTCCCGACTGCGGAAGGGAAGTGCATCCCGCAAGCGAAGAGGCATATTTCTTAAGATCGAGCAAGTATGCCGACAGGCTCATAGAACATATCAATTCCCATCCGGAATTCATACAGCCTGTATCCAGAAAAAATGAGATGATGAACAATTTCCTTCTGCCCGGACTTCAGGACCTTTGTATATCAAGGACTACAGTAAAATGGGGGATTCCGGTTGATTTTGACGACAAGCATACCATCTTTGTATGGATGGATGCCTTGACTAATTACATCACCGGCTTAGGTTATAATGTGGATGGAAACAGTGATGAAAAATATGCGAAGTTCTGGCCTGCGGACCTTCATCTGATAGGAAAAGATATAATAAGATTCCATACTATTTACTGGCCGATATGGCTGATGGCACTCGGAGAACCGCTTCCGAAACAGATATTCGGACATCCCTGGCTCCTTCAGGGCGGTGAAAAGATGAGCAAGTCCAAGGGAAATGTGATCTATGCAGATGACCTGATCTCACTTTTCGGAATAGATGCCGTAAGATATTTTGTACTTCACGAGATGCCTTTTGAAAATGACGGAGTGATCACCTGGGAGCTTGTAGTGGAAAGGATCAATTCCGACCTGGCTAACGTCTTGGGGAACCTGGTAAATAGGACGATATCGATGACAAACAAGTATTTTGGCAGCGTGGTCGAAAGGACCGGTGTCAGGGAGAGCGTGGATGATGACCTAGTTTCGGTAGTTACCGGGACAAAGGTAGCGGGTGAGGCTGAGATGGAAGGGCTTCATGTAGCAGATGCCATTACGGAAATCTTTAATTTATTTAAACGCTGTAACAAGTATATAGATGAGACCACTCCCTGGATATTGGCCAAGGATGATGCAAAAAAGGACAGGCTGAAGGAAGTCCTATATAATCTGACCGAAAGTATCAGCATCGGTGCGGAACTGCTTAAAGCTTTTTTACCGGATACCTCGGAAAATATATTAAAGCAGTTGAATGTACCTTCAAGGGAATATGATACCTTAGGCGAGTTCGGGCTTTATCCTTCGGGAAATAAGGTTACAGAAAAGCCGGAAATATTATTTGCCAGGATGGATATAAAAGAAGTCCTTGAAAAAGTTGAAGTTATAAAGGCTAAGCAGGTAGCCGATTATAATGCGGAACAAGCAGAAATTGAAGCTTATAATGCCCAAAATGGGGTCTGACCCCACTAAAACTTAAAGCCTCCCGGAAACAACATCCGGGAGGCTTTTTAAATGCCGATTAATTGTTAGTTTTTGAAGTAATTAGCAGCAGCCTTAAACATGTTGATCTCATAGTTTCCGGCTACGTTCTTGTACAGGCCTTTATCGTAACGCTCGGAGTGTCCCATCTTACCGAAGATCCTGCCATCAGGAGAGGTAATACCCTCAATTGCGAATGCAGAATTGTTCGGGTTAAACGCTATATCACTTGTAGGATTGCCTGCAAGGTCTACATACTGGGTAGCGATCTGGCCGTTTTCTGCAAGCTTACGTATCTGAGCCTCATCACAGAAGAAACGTCCCTCACCATGTGAGATAGGAACATTGTAAATATCTCCAACCTTAGTCAGCGACAGCCAAGGAGACTTAGTTGAACAAATACGTGTACGTACCTGCTTTGACTGATGGCGACCAATGGTGTTGAAGGTAAGTGTAGCGCTGTTCTCATCGGTCTCGATGATGTGTCCGTAAGGCAGCAGGCCTGACTTTAAGAGTGCCTGGAAGCCGTTACAGATACCGCACATAAGACCGTCGTTCTTGTAAAGCAGGTTCTCAACTGCCTCTGTAACCTTGGGGTTACGAAGGAATGCGATGATAAACTTAGCTGAACCGTCGGGCTCATCACCGCCGGAGAATCCTCCGGGAAGGAAGATGCCCTGAGCAGTCTTGGCCGCATCTGCAAAGTAATTAACCGAATCGGTGATTGCTTCTGCTGTCAGGTTCTTTATAACTATGATCTCAGGCTCAAATCCGGCATCCCTTGCAGCCTTTGCAGAATCAAACTCGCAGTTTGTTCCGGGGAATGCAGGGATAAGGATCTTAGGCTTAGCACCGTTAAGTGCGGGACCTGCGTAGCTGATCCTTGTAAAGTCCTTATTGTAATCTAACTTTTCATAAGTCTTCTTCTCTACGGAAGCGGTCTCCATAGGGAATACCGGCTCTAATTTACCGTTATATACTTTCAAAAGATCATCAAGAGCAATCTTTTCATTTCCAAAGAAGATGGTAGCCTCTTCCTCTGTACGACCTAAGATCCTTGCATTTTCGGTAAGTTCTGATATGAGGTTCTTTCTCTCGATAGCATCACTTACTTCTATAATGAATGAACCATAGCTGTATGAGAAGATATCCTTTTCGGTAATGGAATCTGCGTATCTGAATCCGATGCTGTTACCGAAGCACATCTTCATAACAGCTTCTGCGATACCGCCGATGCCTGGAGTATACATAGCCTTGATGCCGGCCAATTGGTTAGCCTTGCGGATGATCTCGAAATTCTTCTTCATGGAATCGGGTGTAGGGATTCCGTTTTCATCTCTTTCGGGCTCTAAAAGATAAACATTGTTTAAAGGAGCCTTGAACTCAGGTGAGATGATATTTCCGATCTTGGTTGTAGTTACTGCGAAGCTTACAAGTGTAGGAGGAACATCGAGCTTTTCGAAGGAGCCGCTCATGGAGTCCTTTCCGCCGATGGCTGCTGCCTCGTAATCAAGCTGTGCCTTTAATGCTCCGAGTAATGCACATAAGGGCTTGCCCCAGCGCTTGCTTTCCTTCATGGGCTTCTCAAAGAACTCCTGGAAGGTAAGGTAGATATCCTTGTACTCAGCACCTGTAGCGATAAGCTTTGCGATGGACTCGGTAACTGCTAAATATGAGCCATGGTAAGGTGACTTCTCAGTGATGAAAGGATTGTAGCCCCATGACATGAGAGAGCATGTATTGGTATGCTTCTTTTCAACGGAAATCTTCTGAACCATAGCCTGGATAGGTGTTATCTGGTTCTTGCCGCCGAAAGGCATAAGCACTGTGCCTGCACCGATGGTGGAGTCAAAACGCTCTGAAAGACCCTGCTTTGAGCAGACATTAAGGTCTCCGGCCAGGGTGTTATATTTTTCTGTAAATGATAACTTTTCAGGGTCCGCTGTTAAATCAACAGGCTTGATAGCAGAATTTGTCAGGCTCTCCTTTGTATAAAGAGGATAGGTCTTTTCAAAATCTGCCTTTGCAGCGGTTTCAATATTGATATGCTTTTCTGCACCGTTTGAATTAAGGAACTCACGTGAGATATCAACGATGGTAGCACCGTTCCAATGCATGCGTAAGCGCTTTTCCTCGGTAACGGTAGCAACATGAGTAGCTTCAAGGTTTTCAGCTGCACACAGAGCCATGAATTTCTCTTTATCCTCAGCGGCAACTACTACCGCCATTCTCTCCTGTGACTCGGAGATGGCAAGCTCTGTTCCGTCAAGACCGTCGTACTTCTTAGGCACTGCATTAAGGTCGATATCAAGACCGTCTGCAAGTTCGCCTATGGCAACGGATACTCCGCCGGCACCGAAGTCATTACAACGCTTGATAAGTCTGGAAGCTGTTTCGTTTCTGAAAAGCCTCTGAAGCTTTCTTTCCTCGGGAGCATTACCCTTCTGAACCTCTGCACCACAGGTGGTGAGTGACTCTAAGGTATGCTTCTTTGATGAACCTGTAGCTCCGCCACAGCCGTCACGGCCGGTACGACCGCCAAGCAGGATTACGATATCACCGGGCTCGGGGCACTCACGTCTTACGCATCTCTCTGGAGCAGCTGCAATAACCGCACCGATTTCCATACGCTTTGCCTGGTATCCGTCATGGTAGAGTTCGTCTACGATACCTGTTGCAAGTCCGATCTGGTTACCGTATGAGCTGTATCCTGCTGCTGCAGTATATGTAAGCTTTCTCTGAGGAAGCTTTCCGGAAAGAGTCTCGCTGATGGGACGTAA
The DNA here is from genome assembly GCA_016287095.1 of Lachnospiraceae bacterium. Classification (GTDB taxonomy): domain Bacteria; phylum Bacillota; class Clostridia; order Lachnospirales; family Lachnospiraceae; genus RUG11977. The sequence goes on along the minus strand of JAEEVK010000018.1, from coordinate 36,947 downwards.
GGGGTTCGATGCACCGGTCACACGCATAGCGCCGTATACATATGAACGTCCCGAAAGAGGATCACGAATAGCACCGCCGATACATGTAGCAGCACCACCGAAGGGCTCTATCTCTGTAGGATGGTTGTGTGTCTCGTTCTTAAATAAAAGGAGCCATTTCTCTGTCTCGCCGTCAACATCAACGTCGATCTTTACGGTACATGCGTTGATCTCTTCGGATTCATCAAGCTTAGGAAGCTTGCCCTTTGCCTTCAGATATCTTGCACCGATGGTGGCAATATCCATAAGGTTGATGGGCTTGGTGCGGCCGAGTTCCTTACGGAGATTGATATAATTATTGTAAGCCTCCTGCAGTTCTTTATCTTCGAAGGATACGTTATCGATAGTGGTAAGGAATGTGGTATGACGGCAGTGATCAGACCAGTAGGTATCTATCATCCTGATCTCAGTGATGGTAGGATTTCTCTTTTCCTTCTTAAAGTAATCCTGGCAGAATGTGATATCGTCGATATCCATAGCAAGACCGAGCTTGCTTACCAAGTTTGCTAATCCGTCTTTATCAAGATCTATAAAGCCTTCCATGGTTTCAACAGTGGTAGGGCACTCATATACAACCTTCAAGGTCTCAAAGGTATCAAGCTTTGCTTCCCTTGCTTCTACAGGGTTGATGACATGATGCTTGATAGCTGCAAATTCGTCATCCGAGATGCTGCCTTCGATAATGTATACTCTTGCAGAATGTACAGCGGGACGCTCAGCCTGAGAAATGATCTGGATACACTGTGCTGCAGAATCTGCACGCTGGTCAAACTGTCCGGGAAGGTATTCTACTGCAAAAATCCTGTCTGCACTTTTCTTGATACCGGCAAATTCTTCTTCTGTGAAGATGTCATCAAGCTGGGGCTCTGCAAATACTGTTCTTAAGCTTTTGTTAAAAAGCTCTTCCGAAAGACCTTCTGCGTCATAACGGTTAAATAAGCGTACTTTCTCTACGCCCTTGATCTGAAGCAGGGACTTGATGTCGGATTTTAATGACTTAGCTTCAAGGTCAAGTCCTGTTTTCTTTTCTACATAAACTCTGTAAACCATGGTATGCTCCTTATATTAGAATATTACTTCAGTGCCTTAAGTGCCCTTGCTCCGATATCGTTACGGTAGAAACCACCGTCAAACTTTACCTTCTTTGTGAGAGCATAAGCTTTGTCTATTGCTTCTTTTAATGAATCAGCTACAGCTGTTACACCAAGTACACGGCCGCCGTTTGAAAGGAGAGAACCGTCTTCGGCTTTCTTGGCCCCGGCTACATAGATGTATGAATCTGCATCTGTCTCAGGCAGTTCCATAGGAAGTCCCTTCTCATATTTCTCGGGATAACCTTTTGTTGCATAGATTACGCAGCAGGCAGACTTATCAGAGAATTTAACCTCAGTGTTTGCCAATGTGCCGTCAGCGGTAGCAACCATTATCTTAAACAGATCGGACTCTAAAAGAGGAAGCACAACCTGTGTCTCGGGATCTCCGAAACGGCAGTTGTATTCGACAACCTTGGGTCCCTTGGGTGTGATCATAAGTCCGAAGTAGAGACAGCCCTTAAAGGTACGTCCTTCTGTATTCATGGCCTTAATGGTAGGAAGGAAGATTTTCTCCATACACTCCTTAGCAACATCCTCTGTATAATAAGGATTGGGAGCTACTGTTCCCATACCGCCGGTGTTTAAACCTTCATCGTTATCATGTGCGCGCTTATGATCCATGGATGAGATCATGGGGATGACCACATTTCCATCGGTAAAGGAGAGTACTGAAACCTCAGGACCGGTCATAAATTCTTCGATGACAACCTTTGCGCCGCTTGCACCAAACTTACCGCCATCCATCATTTCCTTGACAGCTTCTATAGCCTCATCCAGTGTCTCAGCGATGATAACACCCTTACCGAGTGCGAGACCGTCAGCCTTTATAACGATGGGCATTTCCTGAGTCTTAAGATATTCAATGGCTTTGGCAGATTCGGTAAATACTTCGTAGGCAGCTGTAGGAATGTTATATTTCTTCATGAGATCCTTTGAAAAACTCTTGCTGCTCTCGATGATAGCGGCATTTTTCTTAGGACCGAAGCATTTAAATCCTGCCTCGTTTAAAGCATCTACGGTACCTGCTGCCAACGGATCGTCAGGTGCCACGATTACAAAATCGATAGCCTTTTCCTTACAGAAGTCAACTATTTTCTGGGTTTCCATAACGCCGATGCTTACGCACTCGGCATCTGCTGCTATACCGCCGTTTCCGGGGAGACAGTAGATCTTGGAAACTAAAGGACTTTTCTTTATAGCTTTAATAATGGCGTGCTCTCTGCCGCCTGAGCCGATAACGGCTACGGTCTGCTGTGACATACCTTTTTTCTCCTCTCAACCGTGTAATCCTTTTGACTGACGGATCATGTCCTCAACTACGATATCATAAATCTCGCCGATGGAAGCGCAGTATTCAAGGAGCTTCCAGGGCTCATTTGTATGGAAATGTACCTTTATCAGATCTTCGTCACCAACAGCGAGTAAGCAGTCGCCTACAAGGTTAGCGGTGATATAGTCGGTAATAACGTCCTCATCAAGGTCCTTGCCTTCGATAAGAAGCTGAGTGTCATAACGGAATTCGATTTCTTCTGCCATGTCGTTTTTCCTTTCTATCTGATTAATTATGACTGTAAAGCTAAATCTTTGTACATTCCATACTTCTTACCTATAGAATATACAAATTCCTCGTTAGCTATCATTTGCTGTATTTCTTCATCAGTAGCCCATTTTACATCTACAGTCTCTGTCGGCTGTAAAACGATGTCTTTTATATCTACATCCTTCTTTAAAACGTAGATATCCTGGAAATAGTTTTTATGGGCATAGGTAGTGATAAGTATTAATTCATCTTCGGCTGCAGAAATGCCTGTTTCTTCAAAGAGCTCACGGACAGCGGATTTTGCGGTTGTTTCTCCGGCAAGGGTTCCACCGCCTGTAAATTCCCACTGATTCCCGGCCTTTTTATCCGGATGTCTTTTGGTGGTCAGAAACTTGCCTTCAGAATTAACCACCCAGATCTCACAGCAAACGTAATACTCTCCATCCTCGAACTTATCTCCCCTAAGATGAGTCCTGCCTAGAGGCTTTCTCTCCGAATCATATAAATCCCAATACTCCATATGTTCTCCTTAAACGTTGAGTACGCTCTCAACAGGTGCTTCGTAGATCCTGTCAAGTACGGGCTTTACAAAGTCACGTAAGAATTCCTCAACCTGTGAAACGGAACGACCTGTATACTTTGCGGGATCAAGGTTTGCACGAAGTTCGTCATCTGAGAGCTTGAATGCAGGGTCAGCTGTGATACGGTCGATCAGGTCGCAGGGCTTACCCTCAAGCTTAACACCTGCTGCAGCAGCGTGAGAGTGAACACGAAGTCTCTCATGGAGCTCCTGACGGTCGCCGCCACGCTTAACTGACTCCATCATGATATTTTCGGTAGCCATGTAAGGCAGCTTTTCCATAACTCTGCGGGTGATGACCTTGTCATATACAACAAGTCCTGAAGTAATGTTTATATAAATATTTAAAATTGCATCTACTGCAAGGAATGCCTCAGCTACGCTGATACGCTTGTTTGCCGAATCATCCAGAGTTCTTTCAAACATCTGGGTAGCGGAGGTCATGGCAGGATTAAGTGAATCGATAATGACATATCTTGCCAGAGCATCGATTCTTTCGCTTCTCATAGGATTTCTTTTATAAGGCATAGCTGATGAACCGATCTGATTTTTCTCGAAGGGCTCCTCCATTTCCTCAAAGGACTGAAGGATACGGAGATCCTGAGTGAACTTGTATGCACTCTGAGCAAAGCCGGAGAGTACATTTAAGAAGAATGAATCGAGCTTTCTGGAATAGGTCTGGCCTGATACAGGCATACATGCTTCAAAGCCGAGGTCAGCAGCGATAAGTGCTTCAAGCTCCTTTACCTTTGATTCGTCATTCTCAAAGAGCTCCATAAAGCTTGCCTGAGTACCGGTGGTACCCTTTGATCCGAGGAGCTTGAGTCTTCCCATCTGGAATTCAAGGTTTTCAACATCCATTAACAGTTCGTTCAGCCACAATGTAGCACGCTTTCCGACTGTTGTTAACTGTGCGGGCTGAAGATGTGTATATGCTAAGCAGGGAAGTGCTTTATACTTTTCAGCAAACTCAGCTAAGTTCTTTATAACCTGGCCTGCTTTCTTGAGCACCAGCTTTGAAGCTTCCCTAAGTACGATAACGTCTGTATTGTCTGTAACATAGCATGAGGTAGCGCCTAAGTGGATGATGGGCTCAGCCTTCGGGCACTGCTGTCCGTATGCATAAACATGGGACATAACGTCGTGGCGGACAATCTTTTCCCTCTCCTTAGCCACATCAAAGTTGATATCGGTAGCATGTGCTTCGAGCTCGGCTACCTGCTCATCTGTAATGTTAAGTCCTAATTTCTTCTCTGATTTTGCGAGGGAGATCCAGAGTTTTCTCCATGTACGGAATTTGAATTCCTCGCTGAATATATACTGCATATCATCGCTTGCATAACGTGTTGAAAGCGGGGATATATATTTTGTTCTGTCTTCTGACATGATTTTCTCCTTATACTTATTTTTTTTCAAAAATAGTTTTTAGCGATATCTTATCTGGTGAATCATAACCATAGTCATCATCATCTTGTTTAGGTAACTTTTCGGTACTGATCTGTTTAGCAACAATTTCGCACGCCTTTGGAAGTATGATCCACTCGGCCTGTTCCATTACTCTCTTTTGTAAAATCTCAGGTGTATCTCCGTCCAGTACATCAACTGCCTTCTGAAGTATGATCTTTCCGCCGTCTGTTACTTCGTTAACGAAATGAACGGTAGCACCGGTCACCTTTACGCCGTAGTTGAGTGCTGCCTCATGGACATGCAGTCCGTAGAAGCCGTCACCGCAGAAAGAAGGAATGAGAGCGGGATGAACGTTTATCATCCTGTTTTCAAAGTGCTTGATAAAATCTGCCGAGAGTACCAGCATGAAGCCTGCAAGAACGATCATCTGTATTCCATGCTTCTCGAGTACATCAAGTAAGGCGGCTTCGAAAGAAACCTTGTCGGGATATGACTTTCTTTCAACCACACCGGAAGGAATCCCGGCTTTTGAGGCACGCTCTAAAGCGAATACACCGGGCTTGCTGGCTACTACCAGGGCAATTTCTCCGTGAGGGATTTTACCTGCCTTTTCAGCATCTATCAGTGCCTGGAGATTTGTTCCGCCACCGGAAACCAGGACTGCAATCTTGGTTTTGCTCATATATGATTCTCCTGTTTTTTAAACAAGTTCAACTCCGTCGATACCTTCAGCCAGCTCGCCGATAGTATAAGCATCGATATCGTTTTCCTTAAGGGTAGCGATAGCCTTATCCACATTTTCGGGAGCTACGATGACGCTCATGCCGACACCCATGTTGTAGGTGTTAAACATATCATGCTCGTCAACCTTGCCTTCTTTAGCCAGAAGGTTAAAGATAGGAAGTATACGGACATCTGATTTTTTGATGCGTGCGCCGAGGCCTTTCTTGATGCTTCTCGGGATATTCTCATAGAAGCCGCCGCCGGTGATATGAGAAATGCCCTTTACATCTACCTGGTCTATAAGAGCCAGGATGGGCTTTACATATATCTTGGTAGGGGTAAGAAGTGTCTCGCCAAGGCCTTTACCGCCGAGCTCTGCTATGGGCAGAGTCAGATTTGTATGCTCTATATTAAATATCTTACGTACCAGTGAAAATCCGTTTGAATGAACACCTGTGGAAGGAAGAGCAATGATCACATCCCCTGCTTTCTGGGTAGAAGTGTTAATAACCTTTTCCTTGTCTACGATACCAACGGAAAATCCTGCAAGGTCATACTCATCAGCGGGCATAAGACCGGGATGTTCTGCAGTTTCACCGCCGATCAAAGCACAGCCTGCCTGAACACAGCCTTCAGCAACGCCGCCAACGATAGTAGCGATCTTCTCGGGATAGTTCTTTCCGCATGCGATATAATCCAGGAAGAACATAGGACGTGCTCCACAACAGATGATATCGTTTACACACATAGCTACACAGTCGATACCTACAGTATCATGCTTGTCCATAAGGAATGCAATCTTGATCTTGGTACCTACACCGTCGGTACCGCTGACCAGTACAGGCTCCTTCATTCCTGCCATATTCGGAACAAATAATCCGCCGAATCCTCCGATATCCGGGGTGCTTTCGGAAGTCTTTGTTCTGGCAATACTGCTCTTCATGAGCTCCACTGCCTTGTAGCCTGCTGTGATGTCAACACCGGCTGCTTTGTAGCTTTCGCTGAAACTGTTATTCATGGGTTTTCCTCCGTTATATATTTGCTTTATTACCAGTTCAAATCAATCAGAATCAATCAGAGAACCGTCCCTATGATTGATTTATAAAAATGCCAAGAAGTTGTCACGGTTAAACCGTGGCAACTTCTGTATTTGCATTTAAAACTTTTTCTGCATTAGCCTTGCGCTCTGCATCCAGCTTAGCAGCCAGACTGTCATCGCTCAGGGATAAAATTTCTATAGCAAGTAAAGCGGCATTGGAAGCTCCGTCTATACCCACCGTAGCTACAGGGATACCCGAAGGCATCTGAACTGTGGAGAGGAGTGCGTCCATCCCGCCCAGAGATGAAGCATTTATCGGTATACCGATAACCGGTATCGTGGTGTTTGCTGCGATAGCTCCTGCAAGATGTGCAGCCATGCCGGCAGCACCGATTATTACACCAAAACCGTTTGCTCTTGCATTAACTGAGAAATCCCTTGCCTCTAAAGGAGTCCTGTGGGCAGAAAATACATGTACCTCATAGGGAACCTCAAATCTCTTTAAGATATCAATTGCCTTTTCGAGCTTGGGAAGGTCGCTCTTGCTTCCCATGATAATGCCTACTTTTTTCATTTTAGCCTCTTATTTATGAAATCTTTGAATTTTTCAAACTTTCCTTAAAAAGGAACATAACAATTCTAACATAGAGTTTTGTTATAGTCAATATGGGCAAATTGACGAAAGAAAAAATATTTTTTTAGTATTACTTGGTGATTATTTTTTCTTCTTATTAAAAAGCTTAAATCCGCTCTTTTTAGGAGTGTCTTTTTTATTGGCAGCTTCGTTTTCCTTCTTGAACTGCTCGTACTCGGCATCCAGGTCAAAATCATCCGCTGTGTATCCCTGGCCGTAAGCGGGAGTGGAGTTTTCAAGGGCTTCCTGCTGTTCCGGGCTGAGTCTGTTGTATTCTTCCTCAGACATGGCCTGTACTCTGTTAGCCTTTGGAGGAGCGGTCTTGCTTTTTTTGTTGTGTGAGCGCCTGGTAGTAAATGTTACGCCGGAGTTTTCTCCCGGGCGGTTTACCCGGATCACAGGTTCCGGAGCCTTGGGAGGGGGCGGGAACTCGTTTTCGTCTGCAGCAGGTGCCTGACTTCCGGAGTTTTCTTTTTTACTTACTTCGTTTTTATCGGAATTGCTTTGATCATCTTCCTTTTCGGCGGCTCTGTCCTCCCGGATCTCTTCGAGCATCTTCAGGTAATTTTCCGAATCATGGAATCTTTTCAGCTTTTCCTGTATCTGCAGGCGGTCTGTCTTAAGACCTTCCTGTTTTTCGTCCATGGCAGCCATGAATTCCAGATACTGGCTGCGGATATACTGGGTTGTGTTATCAAGCAGCAGGCTGAGTTCGTCCAGCATAGTATCAGTGTATGCAAGAGATCCCGCCTGTACATCCTCTGCGCCGATCTTGGCCTTTGCGATGATCTCGGAAGCTTCACGCTCCGTTTCGAGTCTGGCCATTTCCTTTGAACGGGTAGTGGCCTCATACTGGTCCAGTACCTCGTACATAGCTTCATTTAATTCCTGGAGCAGGGCAAACATATCGGTTTTTGAAAGTATTACTAAATCAGGGGAGTTTTGATAGGTTTCTCCCTTTGCGAACAATATATGTATCTGTTTAAGGATTTCTTCAACTCTTGTAGGCATAACGTTCTCCTGTTAGATCTTGAATCTGTATCCTGCACCCCAGATGGTCTCTATATACTGGGGGTTGCTGGTGCTGATCTCAATTTTCTCACGGATTTTCTTAATATGCACTGTAACCGTAGCAATGTCTCCGATGAGGTCGGCATCCCAGATTTCGCTGAACAGCTCTTCCTTGGAAAATACTCTGTTGGGATTTTCTGCCAGGAATGTAAGGAGATCAAACTCCTTGGTTGTAAACTGCTTTTCTTCATCATTGACATAAACACGTCTTGCAGTCTTATCGATCCTTAATCCTCTTATTTCGATAACTTCATTGTTCTTTCTTTCGCTGCCAACCAGTCTTTCGTAACGGGCCAGATGAGCCTTTACACGGGCCACAAGTTCACTGGGGCTGAAAGGCTTTGTCATATAGTCGTCAGCACCCAGGCCTAAGCCGCGGATCTTGTCGATATCATCTTTTTTTGCCGAAACGATGATGATGGGCAGGTCCTTATGTTCACGGACACTTTTACAGATGTCAAAGCCATCGATCCCGGGGAGCATAAGGTCAAGTATCATCAGGCTGAAATCCTCGCTCAATGCCTTTTTAAGTCCGGCCTCTCCGGAGTTTGCTATAGTGACTTCAAAATCCGAAAGCTCGAGATAGTCCTTTTCAAGCTCTGCTATTTCGTTTTCGTCTTCAATTATCAGTATTTTTTCCTTGTCCATTTCCATTCCTTCCATATTACAGAAATATATATTTATCAGTTTATTATTTTGTCGTTATTGTCTGTATAATCAATAATTGTTTCGTTGACAGGTGTCTCGTTGCTCTTTTTCTGCTTACCGGTGAATTTTGAAAGCACCCAGGGCTTCTTTCTGAAGTCCGCATCCTCGATCTCGCCCAGTTCCAGGGAAGCATTTTTTGCCTCTTCCTTTAACAGGGTAAATGATATGCAGGTTCCTTTACCGGGGATACTTGTAGCAGAGATGGTTCCGTTATGGTCTTCGATGATCTTCTTTGTAATGGCAAGGCCCAATCCTGAGCCGCCTTTCTTGGAATTTCTCGACGAATCTGCCCGGTAAAATCTGTCAAAGATATAAGGAATATCCTTTTCCTCGATACCTCTGCCGTTATCCTGGACACTGATCGTGACAGTGTCTCCGGTATCCTCGGCGAGGACCACTATGGAGCCGTTTTCCTTGTCCATATATTTTACGGAGTTTCCGATCAGGTTGTTCATAACCCTTCGGAGTTGTTCAAGGTCAGCTATTATACGCTGTCCCTTAGAGAGCTTACTTATATAATCCAATGTGACATTCTTTACTTCTGTATCGAGGGACATTTCCTCCACACAGTCATTAAAGAAGTCATCCGCATTAAATATCTTAAAATTGTAAGGTACTATATTTGTATCGATTTTAGAGAAGAAGGAGAGCTCATCAACGAGTACCGTCATATCCGAAGCCTTGGTATAAATGGTTTTCAGATATTTCTCCTGCTTTTCCTTGGTATCGGCAACACCGTCGAGAATACCTTCGGTATAACCCTTGATAGCGGTCAGAGGGGTTTTCAGGTCGTGAGAGATGTTACTGATCAGCTCAATGGTGTCCTGTTCGTACTGTAATCTTGTATCTATCTGTTTCTTTAACTGGATCCTCATCTCCTCGAAATCCTCGCAGAGCTGTTCGAGTTCATCCGTTGCTTCGCTTTCTGTAGGGAGCGAGAAGTCAAGATCTCCGTCTTTTATCTTGTTTGTTGCTACTGTCAGTAAGTTCAGAGGTCTGATGATACTGCGGTAGAGCCAGATAACAAGTATCAGGTCGGTCATAGCTATGATCAGTACAAAGGTCAGGACTGCCTGAAGGAATGTCACCTGTACCATGCCTTCCTGATGAAGCAGGAAAAACGGTCCTTCCGTGTCGCCAAATGCACGTCTTCCTATAAAGATCAGTGCAAAAAACATAACAAGCGGCAGGATGAGCAGCAACAGGAAGGTGACAAGAAGTCTCTTTTTAAGGTTCATGCCAAAAACCTCCTAAACCTATTAGTCATCCAGATGATTCTTGGAATCCTTTCTTTCGAGAGCTTCAAGTTCTCTTAATTCCTTTAATTCGTCCGGAGTAGCGGCTTTTTCATAATGCTTGCGGGCCTTGAAGAGAAGCTCGGAAGCGGGATAGTCCTTTGCCTCGCGGTCTCCGTTTGTATCTGAGATGATAACCTTTACTACCTGTTTTAATACGTTTACACTATGAACCTCACCCTGCAGGCCGTCTTTGGTTGTAACCTTGTCTCCGGGGTTGGGCAGCTTACTGTTAAGGTACTCGTAAGCCTCTTCCTCATTGTTCAGACAGCACATAAGTCTTCCGCAGGTACCCGAAATCTTAGTGGGATTAAGGGAAAGATTCTGTTCCTTGGCCATCTTTATGGATACAGGACAGAAGTCCGAAAGATATGTGGCACAGCAGAGGGGTCTGCCGCAAATGCCGAGACCGCCCAATGCCTTGGTCTCATCCCTTACACCGATCTGGCGCAGCTCGATACGTGTCCTGAATACTGCTGCCAGGTCTTTAACCAGCTCTCTGAAGTCAATCCTGCCGTCAGCGGTAAAATAGAAGAGTACTTTGTTGTTATCAAAGGTGTATTCACATTCGATAAGCTTCATTTCCAGCCCGCGGTTAGCTATTTTTTCCAGGCAGATATTGAAGGCTTCCCTTTCTTTTTCACGGTTGGCGAGGTTTTTTTCTTTATCCTCTTCGGTAGCCTTTCTGATAACCGGCTTTAAGGGCTGTACTACGACCGAATCCTCAACCTGGCGGGGAGCGAGAACGACAGTGCCGAACTCTACACCTCTGGCGGTTTCTACGATCACGTTATCGCCCTTCTCTATTTCAAGTCCTATCGGGTCAAAATAATAAATCTTTCCAACCCTTCTAAATCTTACTCCGATTACTGTAGTCATTTTGATATCCTCTTAAATTATATATTATTTATGATTTATTATTGCTTTCAGTGTTCTCTCATCTTTAACAGAAGCAGCTGTATTGCAATATCAAAGTTAACATTTGCGTTAAGTCTGTCCTGAACTGTGTAGAAGCCGTCAAGTATCCTGCCCAGTGCTTCAAATCCATACTTGGAGGCCTGTCTTTTGATGACCATAAGTTCATCCAAAAATACGAGACGGTTTGCATCCTGGGTGGCCTTAAACATCAGGATGTCCCTGAACCACAAGTGCATCAGATCAAGATAAACCTTAACCTCGGTTTTCTTTTTACCCAGGGTTTCAACCATATCGTTAACAACATCTATGGACAGGCTGTCAATGTTTCTGAGGTAATACAGACATTCGTTCTTTATCTGCTCAAAGTCTTCGTTCTTGGCAAACTTTAATGCCTGACCTATGCTTCCTCCGGAGAAAGCGGCGCAAAGCTTTGCAAAATAATCAGGCAGCTTTTCCTGGTTCATCAGATATTCTGAAATAACACTTGTTTCCAGGGGCTTAAACTGCAGGGTAACGCATCTTGACATGATGGTCTGCAGAAATGCACCGGTATTGGTGGTGATGAGGATTATAACCGCATATGCAGGGGGCTCCTCTAAGGTTTTTAATAAAGCATTCTGGGCTTGCTCTGTCATACGCTCTGCTTCATCGATTATATAAATCTTATAATTGCTGCTGAAGGGCTTGATGGAAATATCTCCGAGCAGGCTTGTCCTTATGTCGTCAACACCTATTCTGGATTTTTCATGTGTTACGCGGATAATATCGGGATGTGTCTTGGAAGCCGCCTGCATACATGCCATGCATTTACCGCAGGGTTTATTTTCGCCCGCATCTGCCTGACAGCATAGTGCGGCCGCAAAAGTATCGGCCATAGTTTTACGTCCGGAACCCTCTTCGCCGTTAAATATGTAGGCGTGATTGGGATGACCTTCGGAAATGGCTTTTTGTAAATGGTCCTTAATACTTTTATGCCCCAGAATATTGTTAAAATCCAGCATCTAAAACACCCCCCAAAACCGCAATACTTCCGTTTAAATTATTTATGTCAGAATATCCAAAAGCAGCCCGCGTATCTCATCTATGCTGCCCATTATCATCAGAGCGTCCTGCTCGTCCTTTATAAGCTCCTCTGCCAATGCATCAAGCTTTTCATCCACGAGACGTATCATGCCGTATACCCTGTGACGGCCGCGTCTGTCCAGAAAATTTTCCCTGGAGAATTTGTGAGAGCGGTTAACGATCTCGTTCATGAAATCCTTTATCAGGCTTCTGTATTTACGCATGTCTGTAATATCACGGCGCTTTTTGATCTTTTCGCCCTGTCCGGTTATCTCCTCCAATAACCCTGAGAGCTTTTCAGCTAAGGCAGCTTCGCCTATGCTGCTTATGAGCGTGAATTTAAAATTCCCGTCAGTAGGCTGCGGTGCCTTGGTTTGGTCTATTTGATTAATCGGCTGAGTCTGATTTATCTTTATATCCATGATTCACCACACCTTCTGTAACTTACATATCAGCAAGAATATTGTCTGCCGTCAGATCGATCGCGTCATTTTCGTAACGTTTGCTTATTCCAAGCTCTGCAAGATGCTCCTCTGAGAAATCTTCTTCATCTGCCAGAAAACGCCTGCACAGCTCTGCGTATTTGGGAGACTGCTGGGAGCGTTCGCGTTCCAGAGCCCTGTGAAGACGGAGACCTGCTTCGACTTCGATATATATAGGCACTACCGCTTTGTCACCAAAATATTTTTTGAGAGACTTACATCCTTCGGGCGTCATTATCAGCAGATAATCAAACCTGTCGAGATTTATCTGTCCGTCATTAGCGGTAAAATAATACCAGTCCCCATGTACAGTATGATAGCAGCGGTATTCTATAACCTTGTCCGCTTCATCCATGGCTTTAAACTCGGGCACAGATACGAAATGGTATTCCACACCTTCTGCTTCCCCGCTCCTTATCGGACGGGTGGTATAGGAGACAATGGTTTTAAATCTTCCCGGTGCCTTTTCCAATATCTTTTTATATATGCTGTCCTTACCGGAAGCACTTTTACCCATTAAACAATATATTTTTCCCATTTTTTAGACCATAATTACTTCAAAATATCCCGGATAACAGGTATCAGGGTATCGGCTGCTTTGGTGTGTTCCGATTCCAAAGGATGATAATTGGCTCCATAGCCGACGTTTTCTGCATCCTGCTCCGGTAAATGTACCGTCGTTATACGGGTATCCCCGGTTTCTGACCTGTAGGTGTCGACCGCACCGCAGATAGTAGGATACAGTCTGTCTCCCATCAGGCCGAAAGCACATACGATATATGCCTTTTGGTTATGCTTTCTTATTGTTTTTAAGAAATCAACATAAAGCGAAGCAAATTTAGCCTGCCTTTCAGTATCTTCCTGGCAATAGCTGTCATCATTTGTGCCGAGGTTGAGAACGACCACATCCGGTACATAACGGTTAAAATCCCAGGTAATATCTTGTGATTTAGCGATGCCGTCCAGTGCATCATAGCTTAGTCCCATGGATTCGTAAAAAGTAGGGATGAGCTGCTCGTCATGTCTTATCTTGGGATCGTCGGTATATCCTGAAATGATACCGTATCCGCTGATGGAGAACATGCTGTAGTCCACATCGAGAGCCTTTGCTGTTTTATATGCAAAAGCCTTGGTTACATCCTCTGTGCCGGTCTTAAAATCATGCAGGGGATCGGGATCATCAACACCGTATCCGCAGGTAATGGAATCACCGATAAATTCTATTTTATATTTTTTATCAGGAGCGGGAGTTATGCTTTCACCGTCTGCTATATCCAAAGGCTTAATGCCGATAAGGGACATTGCACACTCTGAAAGCTTAATGATCTGTATCGCATTATCGCCTGTACCGAGCAGACTGTCATCAATACTGACGGTTTTGAGTTTTTCATCCAGCAGAAAATCCTTATAGACTCTTTCGTTTATATAGATCCTGATACGGGCAAGATTAGCCTCGTTGTCAGCCACCTCTGTAGCGCTGCCTCCGACGAAAGTGATATTAAAGCCTTTGCCTCTGTAATTAAACTCTATACCGGAACCGGAAAGGGAAAGGAACAGTGTATCACCGAAAAGCATTGTTCTTCCGAGGTGTTTTACATTATTGTTTGTCAGTTCTACTCTCATAAGGCTCCTTTAAAAAATATTTTTCTAACTATATAATACCATAAAAGATAATGCTTGACAAATGTTTTCTTTAAAAGTTAGTTTACAAATTTAAGTTTACCTTTATCTTTGGTTATGATATTATATATCGTAGGTATTAGCAGAAGGGAAAAAGAGATGCGTTACAAGAATAAGCGTACGGTTTTGATATATATGCTGGTGTTCCTGCTTGTGAGTCTGGCAGGGATGCTTTATTCCGAACGCCAATTTTTCAATAACTTCTCGCGTATTTTTTATGGCGGGATAATAGTAGTCTGGGCCATGACTGTTTTAAGACGTATCATAGAACCGCAGATAAAGGGCCTTTTGATCGAGAATGCAGTACTGCTGTTGCTGCTTATCTTATTCCAGGCTCTCCGTTTCCAGTTTGAAAAGGGAAATGTTACGGTTCACCGGTTTATGTGGTACTGTTATTATATCCCTATCTGCTTTCTGCCGTTTGTATCGCTCAAGCTTTCTCTCAGATGCGGACGTTCGGAAAACGTTAAGATCAGCCCTCTTTGGGATCTGTTCATGCTCCCTTCGATGGCTTTGTCCATCCTGATACTTTCAAATGACAAACATCATCTGGCATTCAGATTCCCTGATATAGGAGGCGCCGGATATAATGTATACACAAACGGGCCTGTTTATTATATCGCTATAGGCTGGATAACACTGACACTTGCTGCGACGATAGTGATAGTTATAGTGAGATTTGCCAGCAAGCCGGTCAGAAAAGATTCCTGGGTATATTATGTGGTGCTGGCCGTTTCGGCATATTTCCTGATAACCGATTATTTCGGAGCGGCTCCGGTAGTAAACGGGATACAGTTTTTGAGTCCCTTAGAGACCTTTGCCATATTTATAGTATGCGGATGGGAGGCGTGCATACAGACCTGCCTTCTGCCGTCAAACAGCGGATACCGGTATTTCTTTATCAATTCCGGTCTTATAGCCCGTATAACAGACAGTAAAGGAAATGTTAAGCTTGCATCCAAGGGAGCGGACTCCGACTGGGGCAAGGTAAAGGAAAACTATCGTATACTGGAGAGGGATGTATGGGGCGGAAAGCTTAGTTTTGCGGAGGACATGTCCGCCATAAAGAGGTCTAACAGGGAATTACAGGAAATCTCTGAAAGGCTTCATGAAGAAAACTCCATACAGGAAGCAGAAAATGCCCTGCAGGCCGATAGAGTCCATGTGGCTGTGATGAATAAGCTGTATGATGATATAACGGATTTTTCGGAAAAGAAGATTGAAGAGATAGAAGAACTGCTGAAAACCGCAGATGATGACCGGTCATTCAGGAAAAATCTGGAAAAGGCATGTATACTTGCTTCGTATATAAAAAGAAGAGGAAATCTGTATTTGCTGGGCGAGGAGACTAAGGAATACGATTTTAACGATCTCTTTCTTTCGTATAAAGAGTCGCTCGATTATTTTTCTCTTGACGGTACGCAGACCCTGCTGACAAAGGAAAATACCGAATCGCTGGAGAAGGACATCGTACTTGCTGCCTATGACTGTCTGGAAGGTATCCTTGAAAAAATAAGCGGAAAAACAAAAAGCCTGCTGGTAAACCTGGACTCGGATGTAAAAGGCCTGAAAATCCGTTTTATGTATGATATGAAACCCTGTCCCGGCCTTGAAAACGCAGCTATAGAGGAAACGGAAATAAGAAGGTTTGCGGGATCATATGAAGAAAAAAATCATGATAGCTTTGAAGTGAGCGTACCGGAAGATACAGCAGACGGAGAGGCTGCAGATAACAGTAATCCTGCTACATCGGTAGTTGTTATCAGCTTTAAGAGCAGACCGGAGGTGGCGGTATGACACTTTTATATGACATTCCGGTCCTTTACCGTACCATAATTCTCTGTGCTGTTTTCCTGATACTGTGGATAACCATGATGCTGTTGGCTGAAGTTGTTTATCAGCGTATGTACAGAGGGTTCGGTGTATTTTTCCTGCCGATGGTAGTTGTTAATTACATCTTTTTCCAGCTGTGTCTTGATGAGAAATACAAGCTTAAGCTCTGGGTGGTAATGGTTTATATATTTGTGATGATAGTATTTGATATTGTCATCATACGTATAATCAAGAGATACAGGCATGAGAATTTCACAGTCATTTCTGTAAAACAGGGGCTTGACGCGATGGAAGAAGGGATCTGTTTTTATACCGAAAACGGACTTCCGCAGTTTGTAAACAAAGCAATGAACGATATGAGCATCAGTCTGACCGGCGGAACCATAAACGATGCTTCCGCATTTTGGAAAAAACTCAGAAAAAAAGAAATACTTGATGACTGCAGGATCATTTCAAGCACCGATGAGATGGTGATAGCAAAGACTCCCGATAAAGTATGTGCATTTTCAAACCGTACAATGGAAGTCGGAGACGAACTGAAAGAGATGGTAATGGTGGACATTACCTCAGAATACAGGACATTTGAAGAACTGCTGGCAAAAACGGAATCCCTGGAGCTGAGGCAGGCTAGACTGAAAGAGTATAATAAAAATGTAACTACCGCAACCATAGAAAAGGAGCTCTTAAATGCCAAGGTGCATATCCATGACGAGCTCGGAGAAATACTGCTGGCGGCCAAAAGATATTTAAAGACCGGAGAGGGTGACAGAGCCGTTCTTACGGATTTCTGGATGAAGAATCTTAAACTGCTCGGCGTTGAAAAACCTAACGAAGAACAGGACGAATACGAGCAGATATATAAAGCAGCCTCGGATATAGGCATGAAGATAGTGATCAAAGGAAAACTGCCTGAGGATAAAGAGGCTAAGACGGTAACGGTTTCCGCATTGCACGAGTGCCTGACCAATACTTTCAGACACGCAGGCGGAGACACTGTTTATGTGGATTTAACAGAGCTGGCAGGCAGCAGGCTGCTCGTTTTTACCAATAACGGCAATGTACCTGAAGGTCCTATAGAGGAACGCGGCGGATTAAAATCCTTAAGAAAGGTAGTTGAGGATGCGGGATACGAGATGAAGATCGAGACCGATGACGGGTTTAAGCTGACGATAATCATGTAAAAGTTTTTTGAGAGGAGAAAGGTATGTGGAATGTATTAATTGTGGACGATCAGAATACCTCAAGGCATCTGATCGAGATGGTGGTGGAATCCAGTGACAGGTACAGTGTGCTAAAGGCCATCCCGCTGGCAAAAATGGCGGATATATATGCCCTGACACTGCCGGTTGATCTTATAATCATGGACATAGTTATGGCAGAGGGGCCGAGCGGATTAGAGGCAGCAGAAAAGATAAAAAAGAGTAAACCGCAGGTTAAGATACTTTTGGTTACTTCGATGCCCGAGGTAAGCTTTATGGAGAGAGCACGTGAGATCGGGGTTGACAGTTTCTGGTACAAGGAGATAGAAGAGCAGCCCTTGCTTAATGTAATGGACCGGACCATGGCCGGTGAACAGGTATATCCGGATTCGCCTCCGTCAGTAAAGCTTGGGTTAGCTGACAGCTCGGAGTTTACGGACAGAGAGCTGGAAGTGCTGAGAATCCTTACTACCGGTTGCCCTGATCAGGAGATCGCAGCCAGGCTGAACATAAGCTTTTCAACGGTAAGGACACATATCAACCATATGCTGGACAAAACCGGATTTGAAACCAGGACCGAGCTGGCTATCCATGCAAGACTGTCGGGCATTGTGATCCCGGATATCTGATATAGTATGTATTTTAAAGGATTTTGAGCCGGTATTAGTAACATTAATAAACATCATCCATATCGACAAAATTGTTGATGTGAGTGAAAATATTTTAAGATATGATACAGTTGTAGTTGATAACACAAGGCAAATAAAAACATTAAATAAATCAGGAGGGTATTATGGGTTTTTTTGACAATCTCAAGAATTCGGCTGTTTCCAGTTTGAAGCAGTCAACAAACAGTGCGGTTAATAACGCTACACAGAATGCATTTTACAATGCTACAGGCGGCAACAAGGATGGCGTAGGCAAGGGCAAGAACAGCTCACAGACCTTTACTTTCAGCACCATTCCCAACAGCGTAGCAGAGCTTCAGGCATTTCCTGAGAGCTGCCTTGATTCTCCTTTCAAGACAACAGCTCTTGTACTTCTTGTTTTATGTAATTATGAAAGAAATGAGAATACCACATATGAGATGCTTGACTTCTTAAAGGGACCTGAGAGCGTATCAGGTTATGAGAAGCAGTTCATTAAAGAGCGTTTAGCAGGCAAGTATTACAAGCCTTTCTCATATTTTGCAGGAACATCACCCAAGAACGGCTACATCCCTACAGAGCCTTTCACCATTACAGTTTATGAGAACCCTTACTCATTTGATAATGAGAACTGGGCTATTATGTGGGTAAAGAGCAGCGGCGCCGATACAGAGAGACAGGTTAAGCTTCGCAGAAAGCCTTCAACCAATCAGTGGTTCCTTAATGAGATCCTTTGCTTAAGCGATATCAGAATTCCCGAGTCAGAAGATCCTTGGGCATAATCTGACATATTTAGAGCAAGATAAACTATTTACTTAAAGAATAATATATGGAATAATAGACCTCGGTGGGATTACTCATCGAGGTTTTTTACGTTTTTGACAAGCATTATAAGTGTAAAGAGGAGAAGAATATGGGACGTTTTGATCACAGAAAAGCAACAGTTAAGCTTATAGTAAAGGATGCAGCAGGAAATCTGCTGAAGAACACTGAAATAAAGGCTGAACAGAAGACACATAAGTTTCTGTTCGGATGCGGAGCATTTGATACAATGGGCGTAGTAATGCCTGACGATCTTCCTCCTTTTCCCGGAGCAGATCCCGAGAGAATGAAGCAGATGAAAGCAAGCTCCATCGAGAGAATGGAAAAATTCAAGAAACTGTTTAACTATGGAACCATTCCTTTCTATTGGGGTATGTACGAGCGCAAGGAAGGCGAGCCCAACCAGAAAATGACATTGGATGAAGCTAAGTGGCTCAATGAAAACGGTATCAAGGTAAAAGGCCATCCTCTTTGCTGGCATACAGCATGTGCCGATTGGCTTATGAATTATTCAAATAAAGAAATCTTAGAAAAGCAGCTTGCCCGTATTCACAGGGATGTCAGTGCATTCAAGGGACAGGTTGATATGTGGGATGTTATCAATGAAGTTGTTATCATGCCCGTATTTGATAAATATGATAATGCTATCACCAGGATCTGTAAGGAACTCGGCAGATTCAAGCTTGTAAAGGAAGTATTTGAGGCAGCTAAGGCTGAGAATCCTGATGCTACATTCCTTATCAATGATTTTAACACCTCACAGTCCTATGAGATCCTTATAGAAGGCTTATTGGAGATGGGTGTTCCGATTTCGGCTATCGGTATCCAGAGTCATCAGCATCAGGGATACTGGGGTCTGGAGAAGCTCCATGAGGTACTTGACAGATTCTCACACTTTGGACTTCCCATCCACTTTACAGAGAATACTCTTATTTCGGGTGACATTATGCCTGCATATATTGAGGACCTTAATGACTGGCAGGTAGATGAGTGGCCTTCAACTCCCGAGGGACTTGAGAGACAGGCAAGAGAAGTATCCGAGATGTATACCGAGCTCTTTGCGCATCCTTTGGTAGAGGCGATCACCACATGGGATCTCACAGACGGAAAGTGGCTTAAGGCACCTTCGGGCGTACTTACCGCTGATAATAAGGAAAAGCCTGTATATGATGCACTTATGGGACTGGTACACGGAGAGTGGGAGACAAAGGAAACATTTGTGACCGATGCAAACGGAGAAGTATCTATTATAGGATTTAAGGGCGAATATGAAGTGACCGTAGAAGGCAAGACAGTTAAGGTTAGCCTTATGGAAAGCTCTGATGAACCCGTAGTTATTACTTTATAAGTCGATGGAGATAAACAGAAATGAGTACATTTAACAGCCTGCAGGAAGCACAGGAGTATTTCAAGGGTGATATCTTTGCTACCGATAACGGTATGGTTATAGATGAGCTTGGCGAGGACTACAGCATCTGCAGCATGACACTTAACGAACATCACTTAAATGCTAACGGTGGTATCATGGGCGGAGTCATTTTCACACTTGGAGACTTCGCATTTGCTGTGCTCTCCAACCAGATACACAGACCTACCGTTGCCCAGCAGGTAAGTGTAAATTTCATGGGGATGCCGAAGGATAAGGTGCTGAAGGCTAAAGCAGTACTAAAAAAGTCCGGCAGGAGCTCTACTATTATAAACGTTGATATAACTGACGGCACTGGAAGAGATATTGCACAGTTTATAGGAACAGGATTTAAACTTTAAATATTGAATGGCGACAGTGGTCTCGGACGGTTCCCTGTCGCCATTCTTTTATTTTTCAAACACTTTAAGTAAAGCCATTTTCATTTTACCCTTAACACCCGAATAAGGATGCTCTCTCAAGGGCAGATTGAAACGGGTACTTCCTTTGAGCACGGTCTGAGGATGCGTAAATTCTCTGAAGCCCCATTCGCCGTGATAAGCTCCCATGCCGGAATGTCCTGTCCCGTTAAAGGGCACTCCTTTTACCATCATATGCAGGCAGACTTCATTGATACAGCCGCCTCCATACTGCTGGGTGGCCATTACCCTGTCAGCCCATTTAATATCGGATGTAAAAATGTACATAGCCAAAGGATGTTCCCTGTCAGCGATGATTTCAAGGATATTATCAACTTCGCTGTCCTTAAAAGGTACTACAGGCAGTATCGGGCTGAAAAGCTCATGCTGTACAAGATCGTCGTCAGGCGATACAGGATATATTATAGTCGGTGAAAACTTGCATTCCTCCTTATTTCCGGTTCCTCCAAATACAATCTTTTCAGAATAATCAGACGCTATCTTTTCACATTTATCATATACTTTTGATGTTATAAGTTTTGGATAATCCGGATTATCAGAAGCATTTTTACCTATCTGTTTTACAAACTGTTTCTTTAATTCTTCAAGAAATTTTTCCGCTACTTCCTCTGCCACTGCTATCTGATTGATATTTATGCATATCTGGCCGGCATTACAAAGCTTGAAAAAGGCTATTTTTCTTGCAGTATCCTTCAGATTTGCATCCTTTCTTACGATGGCCCAGTTTCCGGTTTCTCCGCCAAGCTCTAACGCTACTGAAGTAAGGTTATTGGAAGCTTTTTCCATAACATGCCTGGCTACCTGAGGTGAGCCGGTATAAAAAATCTTGTCAAAGCGCTCTTCAAGACATATATCCGCCACATCATGTCCTCCGCCTATGACGGTGGCATATTTCTCGGGGAAAGTGTCCGCTATCAGTTTACGTAGTGCTTCGGTAGTGGCAGCTGATTTGGAGCTGGCTTTTATAACAGCTGTGTTACCGCCACAGATAGAGGCCGCAAGCACCCCAAGAGTCAGTATAACGGGGAAATTAAAAGGACTGATTATGAGGGATACTCCGTAGGGCATCTTGTACACTTTGGTTTCAGTACTCGGAAAACACATAAAGCCGCTGAAATGTTTCTCGGGTTTTGCCCACTTTCTTAATCCTTTTACTATTTCGTTTATTTCAACTATCACAGGACCTATATCTACAAGATAGGCTTCCATCGGGCTTTTTCGAAGATCTTCATAAAGAGCATCCTGTAGCTGTTTCTTGTTATCGAGCAGTGCCTGTTTCAGACGGAGCAGCTGTCTGATACGCCATTCAACATCAAGAGTTTTCCCTGTACGGAAAAACTTTCTTTGTGCCAGTACTATATCGTGTATAGATTCTTTAGAGTATTCCATTATTTATTCCTTTCTCTTAAAAGCCTCTCCGGATCTGGTCCAGGAGCATTTTGATCTCGCTGTCGGTAAGGGTTCTTGAAGGTGAGTAGTTTATAGAATCCGCGTCTATCATTTCTGTGAGTTGGTCATAATCACTTGTGTTCAAAAGGTCGCATCCTTTTTCCAATCCACATTTCGCTTTCAATATAAAAAGCCATGACATTTCTCCTTCCGGTTTAATTATCTATAGTAATAAATCATACCATATTTTTCTTCCCCAGTCAACTTATGGTAGTTAACTAAAAGAGAATGATAGAGACGTTAAACAGCGATGAACTTCCTTTTGCAAAATATGAAAACGTAGCAAATGATCTTTACGCAAGCATGATCGAAATGAATAACATTTTTACCGCAACACTCAATGAGAACAGTAATCTTGAAGCTGCATATGTACATGCCATCCTTAACGTATATGACGGCGGAGAGACCATAACAAAGGGCTGCAAGTCATTTATGGATGCATATTCACAGGGTATCGAAAGTGGAAAAGATTTTGAAGTAGTATGTACAGACAATACATCTGCAATACATGCAGACCCTGCAAAGGGCTTCATGTTTGATGCAAATATAAAAGGTGTTAACAGCAAGGGTGAATTCGTAATCCCCGCAGGCAGAAAGATCACATTGGATATGAGGGGCTGGAGCAACGGATTTTACCTTGACGGAAGAAAAGATATCAATATATTCGTAGTATACGACAGTGCTGATTTTACACTTAGATCCGCAAACCTCAAAGGCGGAAGCTGTAACATTATAGTTCCCGATAACCAGCACAATGTCCGTATTACAGTATACAGCATAGATTTCTACGCATGTGAAAACTCAGCCATCTATATTGCTGCAAAAGCTGTCAACGCCAATATAAATCTTAGTTATTGTGAGTTCTGGTATCAGTGTAAAAAGGATATTACCTCCAACTGGACAACCCGCGTATCTGAAAATAGCTGCCACCATTTGAATGAAAAGGAAGAACGCGGTAATGAGTATTGGGGAACCTGATTTTTTTAATCTTTGTTTTGATTGACAAAGCTGTAGCTAAAGAATATACTTCATTTATAAAGAAGACAGCAGCGGAGACATCAGTCTCCAAAAAGGAGTGCAGGATGGCGAACGAGAAGGTAAGCGTATTAATAGTGGATGACGATGAGGTTATAGCTCAGTCAACTGCTGAATTTTTCAATATGTTTGAAGTGAGTACAGCATATGTGACGAGCTATGATGATGCTGTAAAATTTCTGGATACACACTTAGTTTCGCTGCTTCTGTTAGATATCAACCTGGGAGATAAATCAGGCTTTGATCTTTGCAGAAAGGTGAGAGAGAATTACGATATGCCGATCCTTTTTATTAGTGCAAGGACCAGTGATGATGATGTACTGATAGCCCTTAATATCGGCGGAGATGATTATATAAAGAAGCCTTTTACACTGAATATCCTTCTGGCAAAGGTTAAAGCGATACTTGCAAGATATGAAAAAGCAAAAGAAGCTGCATTGCTTTCAGGCAATATCACTGAGAATACAGGCAGTATGGGGACTTTAGAAAGCAGAACCGGATCAGATACTGTAATAAGGCTAACAAAAAATATCAGTCTGGATACAGCGGCACATAAGCTTAAAGACGGAAATGAGCAGATAAGTTTAAAGGCAATGGAGTATAAGCTGCTTAAATATCTCGTTGATAACTGCGGAAGGGTTGTAACCAAGGATGAGCTGCTAAAGGATGTCTGGGATGATGAATTTATCGGCGAAGGTACACTGGCGGTACATATCAGGCACTTGAGAGAAAAAATCGAAACAGATCCGAAACAGCCGGAGCTGATAAAAACCATATGGGGCGTAGGATATATGGTGGAGGCATATGAAGAATTACTATAAAATCGTAATAGTGATCGCAATCCTGTATTTTCTGGCAGTATTGGGTTTGTGGTATTTTTTCGGCAGAGAGGACGGCTCTGATTCCGTGAGGGGCAGGGACATTACTGTGCTGAATGATATTACAATGAATGCCGGGGAATATTGGGATAATCTTGAAAATCTTAATGAAAAAGATTATGGTGCTGACTATGTGATATTGAATACAGAGAATGCTATCTTATTTTCCTCGATAAAAACAAAAAAGAGTGATGAAGTATATTCCGTTCAATCAGCAATAAAAAAGGGATATCCCTATGCTTATGTTACGATAAACAATACCGTAAGAGGCTGTGTTGTCCTTATTGAGGACGGCCTGGGAAAGCTTCATTCTTTAAGGAACGGTATGATACTGGGTCTCATTGCATTTGGAGTACTTCTTATATTTATTGCATGTATGTACGGTAAATATATAGAGAAGAATATCATAACTCCTTTTGATAACATGAAAAACTTTGCAGGACGCATCGCAGAGGGAAAGCTTGATGAAGTCCTGGTAATGGATAAGAATAATATGTTCGGTTCCTTTACGGAAAGCTTTGATATCATGCGAGAGGAACTGGACGCTTCAAGAAAGAGGGAGGTAGCGCTCCAGAGACGAGAAAGAGAACTCGTGGCATCACTCAGCCATGATTTGAAAACTCCC
Source organism: Lachnospiraceae bacterium (assembly GCA_016287095.1). GTDB lineage: Bacteria > Bacillota > Clostridia > Lachnospirales > Lachnospiraceae > RUG11977. The sequence goes on along the minus strand of JAEEVK010000018.1, from coordinate 12,342 downwards.
ATCACCGGTATTAAAGTGACTACTGAACTTTTAAAAGCAAAGCTTGAAGCCGGTAAGACAGATGGGATGGAAGAGAAGCTTGATAATATATATAAGAAGACAGAGCAGATAGATGTTTTGGTAAGTGACCTGTTTTCATCCACACTGGAGGATCTCGGAGAGTTTAAGGTTAGCTGTACCGATGAAAAGGCTTCGGTACTCGGAGAGATAATAGCTAAATATGATGATAAATCAAAAGTTGTTGCTACAGATATTCCAGATGTATTGATTCATATTGACACAAAGCGTATGAGCCAGGTAATAGGAAATATCATATCAAATTCGTATAAATACGCAGGAACTAAAATTGATGTTTCTTATAGAATAGAGGAAGAGTTCCTTGAGATGACGATAAGGGACTACGGCCCCGGAGTACCTGAAGAGGAGCTTAGCCTTATAGCAAATAAGTTTTACCGTGGAAAGCAATGGACGGACAGTAAGCAGGAAGGAAGCGGCTTAGGCCTCTATATAGCAAAAATGCTCATGGAGAAGATGGATGGCGAATTGCTTCCTGAGAGTAAGGGGGAAGGACTGAGTATTACCCTTCTTATCCCTTTAAGTTAATTTTATCTGTTAAGAATTTGATAAGAATTTAATAATAGTTTGACAAAGAAGATTTTTAAGAAACCATATATACTACAATCAAGATGATGCAGAACGATGTAGTATATATGGTTTTTTTAGGAGGCAGAAATGAAAAACAACAGAAGCATACTTAAAACAGAAAAACTTTGCAAGTCATTTTCAAACGGCGGCAGACAGCAGCATGTTATAAAGAATCTGGATCTGGAGATCAGGGAAGGAGATTTTACCATAATCATGGGAGCATCGGGTTCCGGAAAATCAACCCTGCTCTATGCCCTGTCCGGTATGGATAAGCCCTCCATGGGAAAGGTTTTCTTTGGAGATAAAGAAATACAGGATTTCTCAAACGACGAGCTGGCAGTTTTCAGACGCGGTAACTGCGGTTTCGTATTCCAGAGCATCTATCTGCTGGAAAACCAGACAGTCCTTGATAATGTACTTACGGGTGCGCTGATAGTACAGAAGAACAGCCAGGAACTGGTAAAGAAAGCGAAGGAGCTGCTCAAAAAATCAGGTATCAAAGAAGAAATGTGGAACAAATATCCCAATCAGCTTTCTGGCGGTGAAGCACAGCGTGTGGGAATAGTAAGAGCAGTCATTAATGATCCGAAGATCCTGTTTGCAGATGAACCTACCGGTCAGCTGAACTCCGCATCCGGCCAGGATGTACTGGATATATTTACAGATGTTCATAAAAACGGACAGAGCATAGTGATGGTAACACATGATTTAAAGACCGCACTCCGCGGCACCAGAGTTTTGTACCTACGAGATGGAGGAGTGGTCGGAGACTTCGATATGAAGCCTTATGGCACAGATAACATCAAGGAACGCAGAAGCAAGCTTACCGCATTCTTAGAGGAGATGGGATGGTAATATGAAAATTCTAAGATTATCATTATTCAATTTAAAAAAGAACAAAAAAGAAGCCATGGCTATAGCGTTCCTGACACTTGTCACAACGCTCATGCTGTGCATATTCATAGCAAACAACTCAAAAAGCAGCAAGGTATTTGATGAAAGCTTTGCAGATTCCGGTTCGGTCAGTGAAATGGTCATTTTCGAGGAAGCGGAATACAGGGATGTCTATTCAAAAATTCTTACAGATGAATATAATCCACAAAATCTAAAAGAAATCAAAACGCTGTTTGTACCCTCGGTGGATGTAATAGAATACGATGGAAATGCCATCTCTTACAATATGCTGTTTGTTACCGAAAAAACAGAACGGAAGTTGGAAAACTTTACGAAGCGTGACTGTCTTGACGAAGAGGAGATCAGTAATGTAGCCCATCCCATATGGCTTCCTCAGTGCTTTGAAATAAATACCGGATATAAATTAAGAGATAAATTTACCGTATTAAAGGCCGGTAAAGAGTATCCATTTGAGGTGGTCGGTTTTTATGAAACAGGCCTGGCTGCAAATGACGGTTATGGTTATAAGGTCATCATATCTGATGAGGATTATGAGCTCTTTGTGCAGCTTTTTAACGGTATGATGGCGAGCGAATACAGAGGGCTTGCATTTGATTACGAAAAAGATTTTCCATTTAATGAATATTTGGAAAAATGTGAGGAAAAATCAGGCGAGAATGTCAAAAACAACAGCTATTTATTTAGCAAAAGCCGTGAAAAAAATTCAGAAACGCAATTTGTCGATATATTCTTGTTGCTCATCGTATTTATATCGATAGTCACCATGATATCTGCGATGTTCATGATAAGGCATAAAATAAGCAATGACATCGAAGACCAGATGCAGCAGATCGGTGTACTTGAAGCGTTGGGATACAAGTCGGGAGAGATATCACTCTCGTATCTGTTTGAATATGTCATCTCAGGAGGAATAGGAGCGGTACTTGGAGTACTTACAGCCATACTCCTTACACCGGCACAAAACGGAGTCATAAGGTCCATGATGGGACGTGATATTGAAGGCCGTCCGGAGATTTTGAAGCTTATAATTGTGGCCATAGCGGTAGTTATCATAGTTACTTTGTTTGCATTGATAAAAGCAAGATCCGTCAAGAAATATCCCCCTGTCATAGCCTTCAGGAAGGGCATAAAGACACATAATTTCAGGAAAAATGTTCTGCCCCTCGAAAAGGCTAAAGGTAATATTAACTTTAGGCTGGCTATGAAGGGACTGATGCAGGAGATGAAGGGGAACATCGGGATTGCAATATGCATCATAACTACCGGCACAGCACTGCTCTTTGGACTTATGACATTTGGATTTTTCAAGAACGGGACCGAAGGACTTATGTCTATGATGGGTATCGATGTTGAACCCGTAGTCGTAGTCTTGGCAAATGGTGTGGATCCTTATGAGACAGCTGCTAAGATACAGGAAGATCCCGAAGTTGAAAAAGCACTTGTTTCATATGACTTTAAGAAGCTCACAGTATCAGGATCGGATGATGCCGGGTCACTCGTAATATATGATGACTTTAAAGATGCGAAGCAGTTTGCTCCTTTCGAAGGCAGATTCCCCGAGCATGACAATGAAGTGGCGATAGCTGTAAAAAGAGCGGATTATGAGCAGCGTGCCATAGGCGACAGTCTGGTCTTAGAGCATAACGGGATTAAAAGGTCCTATATCATTACCGGTACCGTCAGCTCCTTGTATAACGGCGGATCAGCTATATATATGACCTCGGAAGGGTACAGAAGGATTGATATAAATGCCCGCCCGAATGTAGTAAATGTATACTTAAAAGACGGAGTGGATCCGGAAAAATATGAGAAGAAGCTCTCGGAAAACTATGGTGGTAGCGCAAAAGATAAGGTGAATGCAGGAGCGGAAGATGGCACATTGGAAGAGAAAATAAGTGCCAAGGCAGAAGAAAAAATTGCTACGCTTCTTACCCAATACGGAGTGACTTCCGTTGACTATGCGGTACGGATCGGCGATAAGCTTATAACAGGAAACAGCAGAAACTTTGTTATAAAAGAAATAAGATCCTGGAGGGGCATGATCAAATCTCAGATGGAACCCATAGCCGATGCTACCAGAGCCGGTACCCTGGGTGCAGCAGTACTTGTCATCTTTATCGTATTCATGATACTGGTCATCATTTCGGCTTCAAGTGTAAAGAGGCAGAGAAAGAACCTCGGCATCATGAAGAGCCTGGGATATTCTTCCAAAGACTTAAGGCGCCAGATGGCCCTCAAGGTCATGCCGGTTATGATAGTATCTATGGTGATAGCGTCAGTAGTAGCTATATATGTGAATAAGGTATTCTGGTCAGTTATGTTTGCTACGATCGCGACCACGGACATAGTACTTATAATCGGAGTGGATATAGCTATGATCGTGCTGGCATACATTATGACCTATATCGGAGCAGGTAAGATAAAGAAGATATCGGTAACCGAACTGATGACAGAGTAATAAGAAAGGACTCAAAAATGAAATATAAATTCAATAAATGGCTGCTCATTCCGGCAATAATCTTAACTGCAGTTTTATCTATATCGAATTTAGCGGGACTTGGAATAGCTTATATATTCAAGGACACTCAGGTAAATGGGGCCGAAAACGAAACCGCAGATACCGTATCAGCCAACAAGGATTCTTCATCGGTCTCCAATTCTACCCCCACTTATGCAAACGGCTGGGATGATGCGAAAGATGTATCCCCCATATACTGTGTGGGTTCCGTAAGCAAGGTCTATGCCACAGCAGCCGTAATGCAGCTCGTGGATGCCGGAAAAGTAGAACTTGATGGACCTGTTACTGATTATCTTCCTGAGTTTAGGATGGCAGATGAAAGGTATAAGGATATCACGGTCCGTATGCTTATGGACCATACATCCGGCATAATGGGTACAACTTTAACCGGAGATTTCCTGTTTTCAGATGCTGATACTTACCGTCATGACAATCTCTTGGACATCCTTTCAACCCAGAGGCTGAAAGCCGATCCGGGCAGTTATGCTGCATATTGTAACGACGGATTTGACCTCTTGGAACTCATAGTAGAAGAAGTAACAGGCATGACATACACAGAGTATGTACAGGAAAACCTTGCAAAATTAACAGGTGGTATAAACACCGGCACAGGTGTGACCGCTTTATATGAAGAAAACCTTATCCCTGCATTTTCGTCAAGCAATCTTCATTACGAAAACGAAGCGGTAATGTGTCTTGGTGCAGGTGGCGTGTATGCTACGGCAGAAGATGTAGCAAATTTCGGAACAGGTTTTTTTGCAGGAAATGAAGCCATCCTTTCAGAAAACTCAAAAAATGAAATGGCTATTCGTGTAAGTAATGATGAATACAGGGACGGCAGCGGTCTGGGATGGGATTATGTGAATATGCCCAGGTATGATGCGGCAGGTGTAAAATTCCTTGCTAAAGGCGGGGATGTAATGCTGAACCATGCATTTTTAGGAGTGGCACCTGAAGAAAATATTAGTATCGCAGTACTTTCTAATGGCGGTTCAAGTTCTTATAATGGGATGTTGGCTATGGACATCCTTGACATAATACTTGCCGACAGAGGTATAGAGGTAAAAGATACAGATCAGCCCGAAATAAAAGTAACAGACGAAATACCGGCTTCCTTTGATGAATATGCGGGAATGTATACCTCAGGTAATATGAGAGATGGGGGAGCTGTCGTAAATGTTATTTCCTTCCCTGATCATAAGTATATGCATGTAACCACGGTCACTCCTTTTTATGCAGATGAATCGGACTATATGCTGACAGAAGACGGAGTATTTGTAGAGCTTGCATATAAAATTGAAAACGGAAATTTGGGCGATGTGCGTATTGCAAAAAATCCTGTGAAAATAAAATTCGTCAAAAACGAAGACGGAAAGATATACTTTGCCATAGATTATCAGGATACAAAGGTCGGACTCGGACAGTTGGAACGTAAGGAATATGTCGGAGAAAAGATGGAAGCAAATCCGATAAGTGACGAAGTAAGGAACAGCTGGCAGGCAGTATCCGGAAAAGACTTTATGTTGTACGATGACCTTGAGGCATCAAGATGGTATGAAGCGCCAAAAGCCACTGTATACACAATGGATGTAGCAGACGGTTATCTGTATTTAAATATGAGCGGGTTCCCGAGACTTTTAAAAATAGTTGACAGCACGACTGCGATAGCATTCCAGTCCATTCCTTCCAGTGCAAACAGAGATCTGATAGATATAAAACTGGTAAGGGATGAGAATGGATTGAAACTTACAACAAGTACCGGACTCAATTGTATCCCGGTAGAAAATATCCCTGAACTCACCACAGACATAAAGACAATTGAATTAAAGACTATGGAGGCTTCATGGTACAGAATAGGAGCCGATATGGCAGAATATGAAATAGTGGCAGAAAGATCTGAGGACAGTTCTGTATATGTATACAATAAATACGGAGAAGAAGTCTTTACAACACATGTTGTGGATGCATCATCCAGGACACCTCTTCCCAAAGACGGATATATAGTATTCTTAGGCAAGACAGGAGACAGTATAAATATCAAATAAAGAAACAGGAGGCAAATTGCCTCCTGTTTTATAACTTACACGGTAAAAAGCCTGTATTGCCAAGCACCGCAATATGTGCATCATCCACACTTCTGTCCTTAAATGAGGGATAAAGAAAACCACATTCCGGAAGGCCCGGATCATAATCCTCATATACCGGACATACAGCACATATGATAAAGCTGTACACCTCTTCCGAATCGTCCATATATGTTTTGTCAGCTCCCTTGATCTTGATATCATAGGAACCATAAAACATAAATATGCCAAAATCTCCCTGCGGATGAAACTCCCTGACATAATTTTCACTCACTATGTCATACAAAACGTCCAGCAGGGCATCATTTTTAAGGCCGCATTCCTTTAGTGCTTCAAGCATATTTTTGAATTCTGCGATCTGTTTATCCCTACCACAAAAGTCATATTCTTTTATTTCTTTATTGGTTTCCGCAAAGATTACGGCCTTAGCTATTTCAAGTTTTTCTATTTTATCTCTTTGGTCGAGTTTTAGGAAAGAGGTATTAAAACTACCGTCATCGAATCCATCTTTATCCCTATAACTTCCCGCAATCCTAAAGAAACAGTTTCTGGCAAGATTCATTCGTCTTGTCAGCTCCAGCATATCTTCTCTGTTTAACATATCGTAACCTGATTCCCTTATGTTTATATTTAAAAGTATATGCTTAAGATATAGCCTTGTCAACAAAACCGGAAATAAATGAATAAAAAAATGCTTGACTTAATATATTATTTGTGACATAATACGACTTACATAAAAAAATTTTATAACCCTTAAAATGGCTATGAAGGGAAGAGTAGGCTGCTGAAATGCTTACAGAGAGTCCGTATTTGCTGAGAGCGGATGCAGTAGAAGTAGTTGAAGATGGTCCCGGAGCTGCAGAGCTGAGGAGTGATCTAAGGTCCTGACGGGTGCACCCGTTACAGTGTGGACTGTTGATGGACAGTTACAAAGGTCTTAAGCCGTGAGGCTTGGATGAATTAAAGTGGTACCACGAGAGTTTACGCTCCCGTCTTTAAATAAGACGGGAGCTATATTTTTTATAGGAGGGAATGAGAACTATGAATAAAAAATTTTACATCACGACCCCGATTTATTATCCTTCGGGAAATCCTCACATCGGTCATTGTTATACGACAGTAGCCTGTGATTCCATAGCACGCTATCGTCGTATGCAGGGCTATGATGTTATGTTCCTGACAGGTACTGATGAGCATGGCCTTAAGATTGAGCAGAAAGCAAAGGATGCCGGCATTACTCCCAAGGAGTATGTTGATGGTATCGTAAAGATATTCAAAAATCTCTGGAGCTATATGAATATTAAGTACGACAGATATATTCGTACTACAGATGATTATCATATTGAGAGTGTACAGAAGATATTTAAAGATCTGTATGATAAGGGATATATTTACAAGGGGAAATATGTAGGAAAATATTGTACTCCCTGTGAATCATTCTGGACTTCATCACAGCTTAAGAACGGAAAATGCCCTGACTGCGGACGTGATGTTATAGATGCTGAGGAAGAGGCATATTTCTTTAAAATGTCTCTGTTTGCAGAAAAATTAGAGGATTTACTGCTTAATACCGATTATCTTCAGCCAAAGTCCAGAGCAGTCGAGCTTGTAAACAACTTTATCAAGCCCGGTCTTGAGGATCTGTGTGTATCCCGTACTTCATTTACATGGGGTGTGCCTGTAACATTTGATACCAAGCATGTTGTATATGTATGGATTGATGCTCTTTCAAACTATATCACAGCACTTGGATACGATAATGGAAAGTATAATGATTTTGAAAAATTCTGGCCTGCAGATGTACATATGGTAGCAAAGGATATCATGAGATTCCATGCGCTTATCTGGCCTGCTATGCTGATGGCTTTAGAGCTGCCTCTGCCTAAGCATCTGGCAGTACATGGATGGATCACATTTAACGGAGACAAGATGTCAAAGTCTAAGGGCAATGTTGTAGATCCGTTTATCTTAGGTGAACGTTATGGCTGTGATGCTATCCGTTACCATATCTTAAGAGAGATGGCACTTGGTGCTGATTCAGATTTCTCAAATGAGATCTTGATCAACCGTATCAACTCAGACTTAGCAAACGGTTTTGGAAATCTTGTATCACGTACTGTAGCAATGGTTGATAAATATTTCGGTGGGACCTTACCTACCGATCGCGAGGCAGAGCCCATAGATGATGAGCTTAAAGCTCTTGCGACATCCATCTGCGGTAAGGTTGACGAATTTATTGACAATACTCAGATAAAGCAGGCATTAGAGACCATCTTTACACTGGTTGACCGTGCCAATAAATATATCGATGAAACTACTCCATGGGTACTTGGAAAGGATGAGAGCAAAAAGGCACGTCTTGCGACAGTACTTTACAATCTGCTTGAATCCATTCGTATTACATCGACACTTCTCTCTCCTTATATGCCTACAACAATGCCTAAGGTTTGGGAGCAAATAGGTGCCGGCGAAAAAGATGTTACCTATGAAAATGCTTCAAAGTTTGATGTTTTGCCTTTAGACGTAACCGTTCATAAGGGAGAAATCCTTTTCCCTCGTATTGATGTGGATAAAGAGATTGAAGAACTTAATGCGATATTACTTAAGGATGCTAAGCCAGAGAATTCAGCAGATGCTTCCGAGGAATCAGATGCTATTAACGTGAGCGTTCCTACCAAAGCTGAAATCACCTATGATGACTTTGCAAAGCTTGAATTCAGAGTCGGTGAGATCATCAAGTGTGAGGAAGTACCGAAGTCAAAGAAGCTTCTCTGCTCACAAGTAAAGATAGGAAATGATGTTAAGCAGATTCTTTCTGGTATTAAGGCTTTCTATTCACCCGAAGAGATGGTCGGCAAGAAGGTAATGGTAGTGGTTAACTTAAAACCTGCTACTTTAGCCGGTATGAAGTCAGAGGGTATGCTCCTCTGTGCTGAGGATGATAAGGGCAATCTTGCACTTATGACTCCTGAAAAGCCTCTTGCTGCAGGTTCTGAGATTTGCTAAGGTTATGATCAAATAAAGAGCAGGGATTTTTAAGTCCTTGCTCTTTTCTCTTAACGTTTAATAATTTTGGTAATATCAGAAACTTCCTTTACAATATATGTAGCTCCTGCATTTTTTAGTTCATCTTCACTGCCATATCCGTATAGGACACCGATGGAATCGATGCCGGTCTCACAGGCAGCTTCTATATCATAGAAACGGTCACCTATCATGATAATGTCTTTTAAATCCTGTTCAGTAAGTCCAAGTTTTTCCATAGCCCTACGGATGAGGATAGCCTTATTTGGGTCATGCTCGTCCAGTGCAGGTCCTATGATCCCGTCAAAGTAATCAAATATTTCATCGTTCTTAGCGACAGTGACAGCCATAGTTTCGGGCTTGGATGTGGTGATCATTAAAGTACATCCGGCAGCTTTAAGTTCTTCCAGCATTTCTTTTATGCCCTCGTAAAGAGGAGCCTGATATACGCCTTCTTTTACATAATATTCCCGGTAAATTTTTATCGCTTCCTGACTGTCTTCTTCGGAAAGCCCGTAAAAATCATGGAAAGAAACATATAAAGGCGGACCTATGAATTTTTTTAATATCTCCTTGCTGGGGGTCTCTATCCCAAAATGGTTTAGTGCTCTCACAGCCGCAGCCATGATACCAAACTCGGACTGAGTGAGTGTGCCGTCTAAATCAAAAAATATATATTTATACATAAATCAAAGATTTTTCACCTTTCATCTAATTTGCAAAAAGTAAAAGTTTCTCCGTCTAAGAGGATATAGCCGCGCGGAGTTCCTTCTTTGGGTAGTGATACCGATCCGGGATTCATATAGATGTAATCTCCCATATCTTCATTTGCAGTAACATGTGTATGACCGGTGAGCAGTATATCTCCTTTTTTTAAGGGAGGCAGTTTTTCTATGTTGTAGATATGGCCATGTGTGGCAAAAACCATTTTGTTCCCAACAGGGAGCAGCATGTAATCAGCCATAACAGGAAACTTAAGTACCATCTGGTCTACCTCTGCTTCACAGTTGCCTCTTACAGCATATATTTCGTCTTTATACGCATTCAGCAGTTCTATTACTTCCTTGGGAGCGTATTCTTCAGGCAGATCATTTCTTGGACCGTGGTATAGGATATCTCCGAGTAATAACAGCCTATCTGCTTTTTCTCGTCTATATGCATCAAGCAACAATCTGCAATATTTTGCTGAACCATGGATATCCGAAGCTATCAGTATTTTCATTTTCTTCACCTTAAAAATTTTTATTGATGAAAGTATATGCTTTAAGTATATTTTTGTCAATAATTTTCGTTGTGAAGAAATGTCAAATATGCTAAAATAAAGTATGATTTTATTAAACCATACTTTATGAAGGAGGCTTGGAAAATGAGGAAAGGGTTTACGAGGATAGCCATACTGCTTATCGCAGTACTTGTACTTGTTGAGTTTCAGGGTTTATGCCCTGTGGCTGCAAAGAAAAACCAGAGCATGAAGGAAATCGAGACAAAGGTAGAAGAAATTGATCCGAAGTTTACTGTACAGGAGCTTTCATACAGGATAAATGAGACTGTTTGCAGCGCAAGATCAAATAAGCTTTATGCACAGCTCTGTAAAATTGATGGAAAATACCAGATATTATATAGTAAGAATGGTAAGAAACTGTCAAAGTCAGATATTGAAGGCAAACTCCGAAAGGAATTAAATATCCCTGACAAGGAAATAATCGAGTGCTACTACATGACTCAGTTTGACGGAGTCTTTTATATATGTGCAAAATATTATCCTACAGGTAAAAAACAACTTGATTATAGAGCTCCGGAGGATGACAGCTATGAATATGACTATATACAGTACTATGTAGCTGAGACAAAGGACTTTAAGAAGTACACCACACATTTCATGGTTTCCAGAAGTAAGGAAAACATATATATGAGTGAAATAGATTTCAGGAGTAATCCTAAACTTTATAAAATATCCGGAAATTTCTACTTTATGTTCGACGAGATAACCAAGAAGGTAAATGTTGAGGATGACGGACTGTATCTGGTAAAATACGACAAATATCTTAGCAAGAAAAACGGTGAAGATGACGATGATGAAATAGATGAGAGCCTTCATTATTGTCAGTTGGACGATCCGATAGGCTACTATGGAAAGTCTTTAGATTCTCTGGGCTGGCTGGAGTTTGAGGAAATCATTGATTATGATCCTGAAATCTATAAAGATGGGCTTAACTTAGAACTTAAATATTATTTCAAGAAAGATAAGTTATATCTTTTAGTTGCCTTAAATCATGATGAAAGTATAATGTTGTATATTGATACCGATGATAAAGACCGGATCGATAGCATGACAAATAATGAAATGGTTACTTATGAAGGAAGCATCGACAGTGACGGAAGTATAGATGAATGGGATCTTGTCAGCATAGATGGTATGAGTTGGATAAACGGTGGTGCATATGAGCAGTTTTATACCATAGGCTGGAATGATGATAAGTATTTCTATGGAGTCACCGGAGTAAACGGAACGGATACTTGTTATGAGATTTCGTTCCCACTTGGAGAATATTTGGAGAGTATAAGTTATAGTGACTTGTACTCAGTATACAAGTTAGCTTACTACGGTATGGCAGTTGGTGCTAAAAAGAACAAAAAGGGTGCTTTAAGTGTTAAGAATACAGTTTTTATTCCGGTCCTGCATAAGCAAGCATATACTATGGACAGCAAGGGGAACATCAGCAAAGTGAAGCTGCCTTTTGATAACGAGTATTATGAGGGATTAACCGCCAGCATCACGCAAAAGGGTTGGAGTGTAATAGTAGCAGAATGGGCAATGTTCATATCTTCAGATGGGTTTAAAACCTGTAAAAAGGTGTATCTGCCTTGCGGTTCAGACTTTGTGGATATAGAGTCGTATGGAAATTATCTATATGTATTGGCAGAAAATAGGGCTTACAGACTGCCCTTGTCGGCTCTAAAATGACAATCTACATAGAATAAGAAATGCTCTCAGGGGGAACTCTGGGGGTGTTTGCTTTATCGAGTATGATAAGTTATAAAAATGATAAATTTAGACAGATTTGACCATGAACTTTGTCTAAACTTATATTTTTAAATGCCATTTAGACAAAATACACCTTGAAAAATGTCTAAAATTGCATTGTGGAAAAAGGA
>JAEEVK010000105.1 GCA_016287095.1 Lachnospiraceae bacterium | reverse complement strand
ATATAATTTATCCCCGAACATATTCATATAAGGAGAATCCTCTTCCTCTGAATCAGTCAGAGTTTTCTTAGTTTTCTCCAATACTTTTTCCAGCAGGTATGATTCAAAGCTCTTACAGACCTCCATCAGTTCTTCATCGGAGGCATTTTCAAGTTTTCCCTGCGAGAGCTTGCTCTCAAGTACGGCTCCCGCACTTGTTTTCGATTTAGCATTATCTGTATTAAACTGGGATATGTAGCTGTCGAATCCCGCATTGCTTCCGATTGAAATACTCATATGGTTGGCTCCTTTTATTGTAAGAGATAATAACACGGATTGCTCCGCTTCGCTCTCGCAATCCTAAACTGTATCGTTACTATCCGCGCCTGTACAAATCTCACTCATAATCCTTCCGGCTTCGCCGTAAGTCGCCACTTCGTGGCTTATGATTACTCGTGAGTTTTGTCCAGCCTCCTCAGCTCAATCTGCATAAATGCAACCCTGCAAGCAAGCTTGCGTTTTGCATTTTCGCAGATTAGCTGCGGATAGTAACTTTATCTCAGGTTGTTAGCCTGCTGCATCATTTCGTCTGCGGCTGAGATGATCTTGGAGTTCATCTCGTATGCACGCTGTGTAGTGATAAGGTTTACAATCTCATCAACCGTCTGTACATTAGAACCCTCGAGATATTTAGCATGTATCTTACTTATTGACAGTGCCGGATCCTCTACCTCGTATCTGGGTTCACCGGAGTTTGCCGACTCTCTGAAGATACTGTTTGAAAGCTTATCAAGACCTGATGGATTATTAAACTGTGCAAGTCCAATCCTTATGCCTGTATCAACCACATCATCATTTTCCGCATCACGATAGATAAATCTGCCATATTCATCAGTAGAAATATTAGTTACATTATATTCACTTGTATTAAAATGTATGATATCGCCATCCTGATCAAGTACAGGATAACCTTCGGCAGTAGAAAGTGTAACTCCGTCCCCATCGATAGACATCTGAAAAGCACCGTTTCTGGTATATGCCTCAGTTCCGTTAGGCATCTGTATCCTAAAAAATCCCTGGCCTTCTATGCAATAGTCATTATCATTTCCTGTTTCCTGCATTATGCCCTGAGTAAAGATAGAGGTCAGCGCTGTTACCCTGACACCTGTACCTACCTGAGCGAGTACCGGCTTGGGATCACCGTTGTTATCGGTCTGAGTCCTCTGAAGCTTTTGGTAAAGCAAAGAAGAAAACTCAGTAGTCTGCTTTTTATACCCCGTAGTATTTACATTTGCAAGATTGTTAGCTATATTATCAAGACTTACCTGCTGTGCATTCATGCCCGATGCACCTGTCCACAATGCTCTAACCATATGCTATCCTCCCCATTAAGTACTAAACCTACTGAACTCTACCTACCGAGTTAGCGGCCTGATCCATGACGGTATCGGCTGCCTTTATCATCTTCTGGTTTGCCTCATAAGCTCTTGTTGTAGCTATCAGGTCTACCATTTCGTTTACTACCATAACGTTGGACTGCTCGGTATAGCCCTGACGGATCCCCGCATCAGTCCCGGTCATGGTAGCGCCGTCCACCGGCCTGTAATAAGTATCCTGGAATTTTTTCAGGTACTCATAATCTTCAAAATCTGTAAGTGTCAGCTGATCTACAATCTCACCGTCCGCAAATACATAACCCTGTACATCGATCACTATCTCACTCGCATCTACCGGTACCTGGAAATCCCCGTTTTCCGACTGGAGATGATTACCGTTCGCATCCACTACAAAGCCGTCTGCAGTCATATGGAACTGACCCGATCTGGTAAAGCTCTCGTAAACATTTCCCTGTTTATCGGTAACATTTACTTTAAAGAAACCGTCCCCTTCAATACCCAGATCAAAGGGATTGCCTGTTTCACGAAGTGAACCCTGAGTATAATCGGTATGGATCTCACCAATCTTTACGCCCAGGCTGACATCACCTATGCTGCGTCTCCTCCATCCCTCGGAGTTGTCCCTTATCTTTATGGCAAGCAGGTCATCAAAGCTCTGGCTGGTGGCAAATTCCTTCTTGTATCCAACCGTAGTAGTATTGGCCATATTGTTGGATATCACATCAAGTCTTTTCTGCTGATTATACATTCCGGTCCAGCCGGTATATAAGCTTCTGAGCATGCCTTACCTCCATATAAAAGTTATTTTAATCTTCGCTCGCTGATAAACTCAACATATTTTCCGGTACCTATCGCTACCGCTGTCAGAGGATCATCTGCAGTCATAGTTGTAATACCCGTCTTTTCCTCGATGAGATCCTCAAGTCCATTAAGCAGTGATCCGCCACCGGTAAGTATGATGCCACGATCTGCGATATCTGCTGCAAGCTCCGGAGGAGTTTTCTCCAATACACTGTGGATAGCCTCAACTATCTGATCGGTAGCTGCCGCAAGTGCCTCTTCAGTTTCCTCCGAGGTAACCGAGATCGTTTTGGGAAGTCCAGTAACAAGGTTTCTTCCTCTTACATCCATTGAAACCGATTCGGGACGTCTGAAAACCGAACCGATATTTATCTTTATATCCTCGGCAGTCCTCTCACCTATAAGAAGGTTGTGTTTCTGCCTCATATATCTTACTATAGCTTCATCAAAATCGTCACCCGCAGTCTTGATAGAAGCACTGACTACGGTACCTCCAAGGGAGATAACAGCAATATCGGTGGTACCACCGCCTATATCCACTACCATGTTACCCTGGGGCTTTGAAATATCTATGCCGGCTCCGATAGCTGCAGCGATAGGCTCCTCAATGATCGCAACTTCTCTCGCACCTACCTGGTATGTAGCATCCTCAACAGCCTTTTTCTCTACTTCAGTAACACCGCTGGGTACGCATACACTGATAAGCGGCTTTCTGAAACGCTTTTTACCGACCGCCTTCTGGATAAAATACTTAAGCATCTTCTCGGTAACGGTATAGTTTGAGATAACGCCCTGTCTTAAGGGTCTGACTGCTACGATATTACCAGGTGTACGGCCGAGCATAAGTCTTGCCTCTTCACCGATGGCCTTTATTTTATTTGTCTCCCTGTCAAATGCAACTACCGAGGGTTCCTTTAATACTACGCCCTTTCCCTTTATATAAACAAGCACACTCGCCGTGCCCAAGTCAATTCCTATATCAGTACTGAACATCGTGTCTCCTCTTTCTTGGCTCTCGTACTATATTTCACCTTTATATAACATTCGTATTAAAAAAGGTGACAAAAAGCCTTCTTAACATTATACACAAAAGAAGACAATTTTTCAATATATTTTTTTCGTTCCTCCATGAACCTGCCCGAGAATGGCTTCCTGCCGAAGGGCTATGATGTGCAGATACCGTATTTACACGGCAAAAGATGTGGCTGATAATGCCATCTGTATGATATATCGGCATATTTCGAGTATTTGTTAACATCTTATATTAAAATTACCCCTATTTTCCTATTTCTGATCTCTAATACGGTCAGGCAAAGAGAGCTATCCGGTCTGTAACCCGTTTTCGCTACCTGCAGGAATATGCAAAAAAGTCACAGGCACATCTCTGTTTCGATATGTCTGTGACTTTGGTGATCAGATCATTATTTTACAACAATATTAACAATTCTGCCCTTTACGTAGATTTCCTTTACTACGGTCTTGCCCTCGATAGCTGCCTGTACATACTTGTTGGCATTTGCTTTGGCGATGGCTGACTCGCTCTCTTCGTTTACTCCTACCTCAATGGTAGCCTTTACCTTACCGTTGATCTGGACTGCTATCTCGACCGTATCCTCCTTGATAGCCTCCTCATCGTATGTGGGCCATGCCTCATATGCGATGGTGCCGTCATGTCCTAAGATGGACCACATTTCCTCACCGATATGAGGACAGATACATGAAAGCATCTTGATAAGTCCTTCTGCATACTGCTTAGGGCACTTGCCAACCTTGTATACTGCATTGACAAATATCATCATCTGGCTAATGGCAGTGTTAAAGCCTAAGGATTCAAAGTCGGATGTAACCTTCTTTACTGTCTGATGATATACCTTCTTTAATGACTCATCATCACCGTCTGTAAGGTTATCCTCATTTGTAAAGAACGCCCATACACGGTTAAGGAAACGTCTCGCTCCCTCTACGCCCTGAGGACTCCAGGGCTTTGATACTTCAAGAGGTCCCATGAACATCTCATAAAGTCTTAAAGTATCGGCACCGTACTGGTTTACTATATCAGAAGGGTTAACTACAAACTCAGGGAAACGCTTACCCATCTTGATACCGTTTTCGCCAAGGATCATACCCTGATGTACCAGCTTCTTAAAGGGCTCCTTTACAGGTGAAAGACCTTTATCATAAAGGTAGCGGTTCCAGATCCTTGAATACATAAGGTGTCCGACGGCATGCTCGGGACCACCGATATAGAGGTCTACGGGCAGCCAGTGCTTTAAGAGCTCATAGTTCGCAAACTCTTTATCATTATCCGGATCAATGTATCTGAAATAATACCATGACGATCCTGCGGAACCGGGCATGGTAGAAGTCTCACGCTTACCCTTGATACCGTTGTGGTCATACTGCTTCCACTCTGTAGCATTCTCTAACGGTGCCTGACCGTTTTTTGACTTGTAATCCTCAAGCTCGGGTAAAACTAAAGGCAGCTCATCGTCATCAAGCACATGGATCTGTCCGTCCTCAGTATGAACTACAGGCACGGGCTCGCCCCAGTAACGCTGACGTGCGAATATCCACTCACGGAAATGATAGTTGACTGTCCTCTTAGCCACACCCATTTTTTCAAGCTTCTGAGTGATCGCTTCCTTAGCTTCCTCCACGGTAAGACCTGTAAACTCCTCTGAATTGATGAGCTTATAGCCTTTTCCGAGATAATCTCCTTTTTCAAGAGCATGCTCTGATACATCGAGATGTCCTGTCTTTTCGTTTCCGTCGATAACCTGGATCATATCGATATTATGAGCTATAGCATACTCAAAGTCACGCTGATCGTGACTGGGTACAGCCATAACTGCACCTGTACCGTAATTAGCCAATACAAAATCACCGATAAAGAGCTCTGCTTCCTTGCCGTTTACGGGATTGATACACTTCACACCCTCTAAGCGGCAGCCGGTCTTGCCCTTGTTGAGCTCGGTACGGTCCATATCATTCTTTTTCTTGGTTTCTTCTATATATGCCTTTACTTCTTCCTGATTCTTTATCCTGGGCATCAGATCCTGTACGAGCTGTCCGTCGGGAGCAAGCACCATAAAGGTGATACCGTAGATGGTCTCTATACAGGTAGTAAATATCGAGAACTCTCCGCCGCCAACTATCTGGAACTTAACCTCGACACCCTCGGACTTTCCGATCCAGTGTCTCTGCATATCCTTTGTGGACTCAGGCCAGTCGATCTCGTTTAAGCCTTCAAGCAGCTTCTCCGCAAATGCGGGCTGGTCGATAACCCACTGCTTCATATTCTTACGAACTACGGGGAAACCTCCACGCTCGGACTTTCCGTCGATAACCTCATCATTGGAAAGTACAGTGCCGAGTTCTTCGCACCAGTTAACGGGCATGTCAATATACTTTGCATAGCCGTCAAGATAAAGCTGTTTAAATATCCACTGTGTCCAGTGATAGAACTTGGGATCTGAAGTAGCTACAAGCTTGCTCCAGTCATAATCAAAGCCCAGTTCTTTAAGCTGCTTGGAGAATGTCTTTATATTTTCCGAAGTAAAGCCCTCGGGGTGATGTCCAGTATTGATCGCATACTGCTCAGCAGGAAGGCCAAACGAGTCATAACCCATGGGATGAAGGACATTATAGCCCTGCATTCTCTTCATACGGGATACTATGTCTGTAGCAGTGTAGCCCTCAGGATGTCCTGCATGCAGACCTACACCTGAAGGATAAGGGAACATATCCAGTGCATAGAACTTAGGCTTAGAAAAGTCCCATACATCGGTCTTAAATGTCTCATGCTCACTCCAATAGGTTTGCCATTTAGGTTCAACGGTCTTCGGATCGTATACTCTTTCCATAATGTCGTCCTTCTTTCATGTTATCTTTGTTATTAATTCATAATATAACAATTAAATAAAAAGTGCAAGTAAAAACTTCCCAAGATAATTCTCGGGAAGTTATAAAAATATGTTTTAATCCAAATTACATCTTCTCAAATACCGGCATGTAGTCTATAGGAGCATCCACAGTTACGGTCTTGCCGCCCTCGAAAACTTCACCTGTTGAGGTGAGTTTCCACGATCCAGCGGGAAGGTAAACATCACGTTTAAACTCATTGAGATGCATAACCGGTGCTACAAGGTACTTTGCGCCGAACATATACTGGTCCTGAAGCTCCCAGCATTTTGCATCTTCAGGGAACTCGTAGAACATGGGACGGATAAGAGGAGAACCATTTGTATGAGCCTCCTGGTAAAGTGACTTGATATAATCATGCATCTTGATCCTTATATCATAGTACTTCTTCATTATAGCGTAATTGTCCTCGCCATAGCTCCAGAGCTCATTGGGCTGACCGGTATGAAGGTATCCGCCGCCCCAGTCACGGGTATCAAGAGGCGGGATATTGTAAGGGCCTCTGTCTCCATGCATACGTAAAACAGCAGAATATACTGCAAACTGATACCAGCGGATAAGGAGCTGCCTAAAATCAGGATCATTTACATCATCGGTCATAAAGCCGCCGATGTCGGTAGTCCACCATGGGATACCTGCAAGACCCATGTTAAGACCGCACTGAAGCTGATCTCTGAATGCCTCGAATGTTGAAGGAACATCACCGGACCATACCACATTTCCGTACTTCTGAGAACCTGCCCATGCGCAGCGAAGGAGGTTAACCACAGGCTTGCCTTCCTTTGCCATCTCATCGTAGAATACACGGCTGTACATCTGAGGATACATATTCGAAAGTGCTAAAGCCGGACCGTCACAGTAGCGGTAATTTTCAAAATCATAAACACCGTAATCAGGCTCGGAATTATCAAGCCAGAATGCATCGATGCCGAAATCATAGTAGTTCTGCTTGCATTTCTCCCAGACATACTTTCTGGTCTCGGGATTGAAGGGATCAATTTCCACACAGTCGCCCTGATAATCATAGGTCTGAGCGGCACCGCGTTCGGTCTTGATAAGCAGGCCTTTTTCCATCATGGGATAGAAATTCTCACTCTTTCTGTCAACAGAAGGCCATACGGATACGATAACCTTAATGCCCATGGAATGAAGCTCATCAACCATAGCCTTGGGATCCGGCCAGTAAGTCTTGTCAAACTTCCAGTCACCCTGTACGGTCCAATGGAAGAAATCAATAACGATCTGATCTATCTTGATGCCCTCAGCCTTGTATTTACGGGCAACCTCAAGAACCTCATCCTGAGTCCTGTAACGAAGCTTGCACTGCCAGAGTCCCATAAGATCTTCAGGGAACATATCCGCACGTCCGGTAGCTTCGGTGTAATTTTCAAGTAATTTCTTAGGAGTATCGGCCACTGTGATCCAGTAGTCCATCTCCTTTGTAGCACGCGCAATCCACTCATAGTAGTTATTTCCGAAGGTAACACGGCCTACTGCGGGATTATTCCATAAGAAACCATATCCAAGTGAGGATACTGCGAAAGGAACAGATATCTGGGAATTACGCTGAGCAAGCTCTAGCACGCAGCCCTTGAGCTCCATGTCTTCCTGCTGATACTGTCCCATACCGAATAACTTTTCGCCCTTGTTGCTCTCAAATTTTACATTAAGCGAATATTCGCTGCCGCCGATAATACCCTTCCACTCACGGTTAATCACCTTGAGACATCTGCTCTCTTTTGAAAGTGTGCCACCGTATGATCGGAAATATTCACGAAGAATAATCTTATCGTCTCTATAAAATGTGATAACGCCTGCAAAATTAACAACTGCTTTAACACGGCCGTTAATAATGGTGGCTACAGGCTGCTTTGCGATATTTCCGTCGCCTACCCAGAAATCCTCTTCCGCAATTATTATCTCTGCTGTGCCCTTATCGATCTTCTCGGTAAGTGCCCAGTCTTTTCCTGTAAATTCAGTCTGCATGGTAGCCCTGACTCTCAGCGAATCAGCACCCCATGGCTCGATCTTCAGCTGCTCTCCGCTCTTGTAGCAGATAAGGGCTCCGTTTTTGTTTTCAAATGTCATTGTGCAATCCTCCTCCGTAGTATATTTCTATTTTGGTTACAACAAAATTATCAGAAGAACTTGTAAAAGTCAATGTAATTTATTAATCGGATATGTGGTTTACTGTACTTCTTATGGTTTATTTTTTATTTTATCACTATATTATTCACACTACATTCTTATAGAACCGTATCTCAAATCTGGCGCCGCCGTTCTTACCGTTCTCGGCTTTAATGGTACCGTCCAAGCCTGTGATAATGGTACGGCAAAGTGCCAGGCCGATGCCAACGCTTTCGGAACCGGAATTCTTGCCTTTGTAAAAACGCTCAAATATGTGGGCTATGTCATTTTTGTCAAAGCCTTTGCCGGTATCCTCGATGGTCAGGACGGTGTAAATGGCATTTTCCTCAGCATTGATCGATATCTGGCCGCCTTCAGGAGTGTGCTCCATGCAATTTTTCACGATATTACCGACAGCCTCAGCCAGCCAGTCCATATCTCCGGTAAGGCCTGCGTCATTTGTAGTTATCTGAAGCTTGATATCGCGAAGTTCTAATGGGATGAGCAGTGGCTCACATGCCTTTTGCACAAGCTCCTTTGCATCCAGGCGCTCACGTTTGAAGGTTACTGTACCTGCCTCTATCTTTGACATCTTGAGTAGTGTTTCGACAAGCCACTGCATACGCTCAAGCTGTTTTTTTATACCTCTGACAAAACGTATCCTTTCCTCATAGGGCAGGTCTTCTTCAGAGAGCATGGAGCAGGAAAGTCTCATGGATGTAAGCGGTGTACGCATCTGATGGAAAATATCGGCTATAGCGTCAGTCAGGACTTTCTTTTCATCGGTAAGATTTGATGCCTGTTCTTTTAGTTTCAGCGTCATCTTACGGATAGAACTGGACAGGATAGCCAATTCTCCCTCTTCGCATTCCGTGATAAGGAATCTGCTGTTGTCATGGAGGATTTCGTCGAGCTCGGTGCTGAGCTGCTCCATCGCATTAAACCTTTTGCGGGCATCTATATACATAATAAGTAGTATCAGTGCTCCTGATGCCAGCATAATCAAAGCAGCCGGGATCGAAAAGAAAAAGGTTGTACCAACTGTTATAGCCATTATCACAGCTATCAGTACAAATTCTCCCAAAAACTGTTTGTTTCTGAAAATATCCATATATTTATTCCTTTAGTCCATACGATATCCTAGACCACGCATAGTTTTAATAATTGTGGGGTTTTGAGGGTCTGACTCTATTTTCTCACGAAGACGTTTGATGTATACCGTAAGAGTATTGTCATTTACAAAGTCTCCGCCGATATCCCAGATATCCTCTAAGAGTTTATTTCGAGAAAGCAGTATCCCTTTGTTATTTATGAATACCGAAAGGAGTCTGTATTCCAATGCCGAGAGTTCAACCGGAGTACCATTTTTGCTGACCTGGCCTTTTTCGGTATCTACAAGCACTCCATCACCTAAAGACAAGATTTTTGAGGATCCCTCGTACTGGCGAAGCACTCTTCTGATCCTCGATATCAGCTCCCTGGGTCTAAAAGGCTTTGCGATATAATCATCC
>JAEEVK010000104.1 GCA_016287095.1 Lachnospiraceae bacterium | reverse complement strand
TTATATGATTTTGGAGGACAGGGAACTATGAAGAAAATCCTTGATTACGGAATACTTACAGCCTGCATGGTTGTTGTCATATTATTTTTTGCAAAAGGAATATCGGGTTTTGGAGTAGTTATCCCGGTGGAGGCTTCTGCCACTACTCCGACTCCCATACCGACTACCACAGGTGTCAGGATGGCAACACCCACACCTGTTCCCGTCAATTACTCAAGACCTTCGCCCACACCAAAGGCAGAAAATCTTGTGGCATATTATGCGGGAACATCGGTACTGGTCGGTGAGAAATATGATAAATCCAAGCTGATGGTTACTGCTAATTTTGATAATGGCACCGTAAAAGTCCTGGAACCTTCAGAATATACTGTATCGAGCGAGCTGGTATATAAGAACGGATTAAATACCGTAGTAATCATGTATCGTGATCTGTATACCACTGCATATATAAGCGGCAGGTCGCTGAGCAAACTTATCGTAACACCGAAAAGATATGACTATGGTATCGGGAATATGCCTGATAAAAAGGACCTGACCGTCATGGCATGTTACAGTGACAACTCCATAGAGATGATAACTGAGGGATACAAAATATATCCGCAGACACTCACTAACCTGGGAGAAAATGAGGTAACTGTAGTTTACGGCGGATGTGAGGCAAAATGTAAGGTCTATGCCAAAAACTGGACTAGTGTTGTAGCCATAAACGTTACCTATAATAAACAGGAGCTGTTTACAAATGAACTCCTGGATAAAGAGGATTTTACAGTAATGGCAGTATATTCAGATCTGTCTGCTGAGAGAGTAACTACCTTTACATTATCCAGGAACATGTTTTATGACAGTGGGAAACAGCCCATTACCGTAACCTACGGCGGAGTAAGCAAGAGCATAGAGCTCGAACCCATTGAACGTTATGTAGTTGGCATAAGAGCCGAGTATACAGGCGGGATGGTGACTGTTGGCAGAAAAATTAACAGAGATAACCTGCATGTATATAAGAGATATGTAGACGGAGAAGAGGAAGAAACCGACGCCTATACCATATATAATCCGACGATCAATTATGTAGGATATAATACGATCACGGTTTATTACGGTGAACTCACCGGAGAAGCGGTCGTAGAGGGTACAGGATATGTGCAGCCGGATTTCAACTATGTTTCCACAAATCTGGCAACGGACGGTAAGGTACTGGTCAAAGTAGAAACATCCATACCATATTACCTTGATCAGGACTGTATAAAAATAGAATCCCTTGAGAGCAAGGCATTGAAAAAGGCTTATAGAAAGCTGAAGTTAAAATCAGGCAGTTACATGGCATTTGATTTCGGCTTTGTAGATGAAAACGATGAGCTGGAGCTGCCGCTGCCCGTAAGGATCACTATCCCGGATGAATATGATATCGAGCATACCTACTTATATTATTGTCCCAATCAGAAAAGTGTGATGGGACGCATAAGCAGGAAGATAATCAACAGCAAGACCTTTGAATGCACCCTGTTTAAGGCCGGCACATATATGCTGGTATATTCAAAAGAGCTCGAGGGACAGGAAGAATAAGGATATAAAGATAAATAAAAGACCATCGCTAACAACGATGGTCTTTTAATATGCGGAGTAAGGGACTTGAACCCTCACATCTGTGCGATACATGATCCTTAGTCATGCCTGTCTGCCAATTCCAGCAACTCCGCATCTATAATCCGTAGCCGAGTTTCCTCAGCACGCTTGATTATAATATCACCCTTAATGGGAAATGTCAACTACTTTTTTAATTTTTTTATCTAAAATACTTGCTGTAGCTCTTTGCTGCGTTTGAAACATCGTTAGCTGCTCCGCAGGTACCGCCTACACAGCCCATGCATCCGTATCCGCTGGTGCTTGCACCACAAGCTGCACAACTGATGAGCATAACTGCTGAAAGTGCGAGACCGATTATAGAGCAAACCAAACCACCCTGAGCTCCGCTGGGATTTGACTTTCTAAAGTTAATGGCAAGGATAAGACCTACAACACCTAATGCGACACCGATCAGTGCACCGATAACACCAAACATCACGCCGCCAATAATACCGATACAGATACTGCATATACCACATGCAAGCGATCCTCCGCCGCCACCTGAAGTACCGGGCTGACCGGGCTGGCCTGCATTCCAGTTCTGTTGCTCGGGAGTGCTGGCATTAAAACCGTCATAATACCCTGTTCCCTGAGGTGCTGCCTGCTGGTATTGATATGCATTAGGATCAACATTCTGCTGATACTGATATGCATTGGGATCCGCATTTTGCTGGTACTGATATGCATTGGGATCTACATTCTGCTGATACTGATATGCATTGGGAGCCATGTTCTGCTGAACAGGTGCTTCGTTATAAATAGGAGCATCCATAGGTACGGGCTCGCTAAGCGGAATATCCGGTACAGCGGGTGCCTCCGGAACTACTTCATTATATATGGGAGCCTGAGAACTTGCCTGCTGTACTGCTCCTGCAATAGCTACCCCACAATTAGGACAAACTGCTGCTCCATCAGGTATCATTTTTCCACAATTTGTACAAAACATACTCTTCTCCTATCTGCCAAAAGGCTTTTTGATTTTAAACCCTATATTGATTATAACAGTTTCCATGCTTTTAAGTCAACCATTATTTATCAGGCTTGAGGGCGTCCTGAACCATATTTTCATGCGAATCCTTATGTTCTTCGGTCAAGGGTAAACCGACAAATATAATCTGTTTCTTTTTAGCTAATATGAGGAATATCGCAACCGGGATGAGCAAGATACTTATTATCTGAGAGGTCGAAAGGAAGCCAACCTTACCTCTTACGGCATCTCCTCTCAACATCTCCAGGAAGGTCCTTGCCACCAGATAATATGCAACATATATCCCGAGGAGCTGCCCCTGCTTAAGTTTCCTGTCCTTAGGTTCTTTCTTAGCGTTCTTATTCATAATATACAGGAGAATTCCTGAACAGATAAAGTTTAACAAGGCCTCGAGCAGCTGTACCGGAAATCTCGGTACCTCGCTTAGTTCGGGTGTAAGCTCATTATAGGGGAAATGTATGGCCAAAGGACCATGATACTCTATACCGTAACAGCAGCCTGCACAGAAACAGCCTATCCTGCCAAATGCATGCGCAAAAGGCAGAAACGGTGTATAAAGGTCTGCCAGATCAAAAAGCTTTACCTTAAAATGAACACAGTACCTGAGTACACCGAGGCAGAATCCGATAAGACCACCGTAAAATACCATACCGCCAAACAGATAGTTCAAAGCTCCCATGGTATCGTTTTTTATGAACTTTTTAAATTCCTCAAAATGTGTTATTACTTTGGGCACTTTTGTTATGAAAAAAACTACTTTTGCACCTATCAGTAAACCTATAGCTCCATAAATGGCAGCAAATATGATATCATCCTTGTTTATACCGTAGGAGCCGCCTATTTTCCTGGCCAAAAGCAGTGCGATAGCAAAGCCTATCATGAAGAGAAGGCTGTATAAAGGTAATTGTAATATGCCCAAATCTATAAAGGGTAGCATTAGTATTCCTCACAAAAAAATATAATAAGTAAAGTCAAATAATTTAGAAAAAGGGCTTCGGACATTTCCGAAGCCCTCAGGAAAAATCTAATCTACTAATGATTAATTAAGGCTGTCCCAATCAACATCCTTTAATGCATCGTTCCAAGCCTTTTCCCACTCATCGCCGAGATCGTTAACATCCTTCTTAGCCTGGCATGAAGCACCAACACAACCTGTGCAACCATAGTTACTGCTTGCTCCGCCGCTCTTAGCGCAGATACCGCATGCTGCACAACCGATGATGAAGATAGCTGAGAAAATAACACCAAGGAGACCACAGATAAAGCCTGTCTGGCCCTTAGGATTTCCTGCCTTTTTAGCGTTAACGCCGATGATCATACCAAGGATACCGCAAACAAGACCAACTGCTCCACCGATTACACCGAAGAGGATACCACCAAGGATACCAACAACGATACCAACAATACCTAACGCTGTAGCTGTTCCACTATTGCTCATTTTTCCAACCTCCAATTAGAAAAAATATTTAAAAATCACTCTTTTTATATCACAATATGGCCTCTTTGTCAATTAAAACATTAAAATTTTATTAAATCTATTAATTTTACTAAACGATTTAAGAATAAAACAAAAAAAGAGGCATAAACCCCAAAAGGATTTATGCCAGATGTTACAAAATTTTTTATCAGCCCTGCTTGTTCTGAAATGCTCCGAATGCGAACAGGCCGGGAAGGATAAGTCCGATAAGGAATGAAACTACACTTACACTTGAGCCTGAAATGATCGGGAAGATAATATTGCCAAGGAATGATAAAACAACGATTACTATAGCGCAGATCATAAGCATCTGAGCCTTCTCGGGCTTATCACAGTTGATAACACCTAAGATACCGGTAACGAGCTCCGCAACCGCGCTGAGTAAAGCAAGCACACAACCAAAATATGCCAATCCCATACTTGCACCTGCAGCATCCAAAAGTGCTACTGCACCAAAGCCGACAATTGTAATAATAAGTCCAATTGCACCAAAGACGATCATCAGAATGCCTACAACTTTAAGCATTGTTGCACCCTTTGCCATTTTTTAACCCTCCTAAATTATAAAAATTTTTTAAAATATGTGAAATTTTTATAAATTTCACGATTATTATTTTAATATAATCAAAAGGGTTTGTCAACAACAAATGTTTAATAATATTACTAATATTAATTGTTTATGGATTGTTTAGTTGAATTATAAATCGTTTTATGCTATTATGATGCCATGTGAAGGGTATCTCTGTCCAATCACAGAGGTTTCGTTCAGATAAAACACACTATATAATAGGAAAGGAAAGACTACTATGAAGAAATTACTTATGTTACTGTTGGCGATAGTATGTGTGCTTGGATTATCAGCATGTACCTATGAAGCAACCTATACCATTCACGAGGATGGAAGCGTAGACATAGAGGGTATGCCCTGGTACAGCATAGACGATATGAAGCAGATACTCGCTTTGGAAATGCAATGGATGACATCAGCAGGACAAGAGATCAATGCTGAGACACAGGCTAAAATTGATGCAATCAACAACATTCAGACCATGGATGAAATGATAGAATTTATTAAATCATCCGATGACAGCGGCACTGTGATGGATGAAATCGTTGTAAAAGAGATCAACGGTGTATCATATATCGGAGATCCCAATGAAAAAGAAAAAGATTCATATCCTGCAGAATACGTAGCTGAAATCCAGGACCAGGGCTTTGTTATCACATCCGATACCTTTGAATTCAGTACTGAGGGAATGCTTAAGATGTATTCTGAACTTATGGGTGATACCGGACTTAACGGTTCAGAAGCAGATGCTATACAGGCAATGCTTACATCCACTAACTTCCTTTTAACTATTGAAATGCCTGACGAGATAGCATTTACAAACGGCGAGCTTTCTAAGGATAAGAAATCAGTATTCTTTAACATTAATCTGGCAGCAAAGACTCAGAAATATTATGCATACACAAAGACATCAAAGAATATCGTTGATTTTGGTATTGAAGACGGAGCAATAACAAAGAAGAAGAGCATAAAGATCAGCAGTCCTGATAAGATCAATTCTGTAACAGTAAACGGAGAAAAGGTATCAGGAAAGAAGATCAGTCTTAAGGAAGACGGTGAATACACTGTAACAGTAAAGACCAAGAATGCAGAAGAGACCATAAGCTTCATTAAAGACGCAACAAAGCCTGTAGTTACAGGTGTTGAAAACGGAAAGACCTATACCGGATCGGTTACCATTAAGTTCTCTGACGAGCTTTCAGGTATCAAGAGTGCAAAGCTTGGGAAGAAGAAAGTAAAGAGCGGTGTTAAGGTTTCAAAAGCCGGCACATATACCTTAAAGGTTACCGACAAGGCCGGAAACAAGACCACAGTTAAATTCACAATCAAATAAGTTGTTAGCTTAAGGGGGTGCAGCATGAATAAGGTATTAACTATCAGCAGAGAATATTCAAGCGGTGGACGCGAGATAGGGAAAAAACTTGCAGAAATCTGGGGAGTCCCCTTCTATGACAACGAGTTGATCACCCAGGCAGCAAAAGAAAGCGGATATGCTGTTGAAGCATTTGAATCTGCTGAGAGCAGAGCTACCAGCAGCTTGCTTTATTCGATAGCCAGGGGCATGGTGACCTCCGGAAATATCCACACCACATTTAACAACCTCTCACTTGATGACAGGCTATATATGGCGCAGGCCGAGATCATCAACAAGGTGGCAAATGAGGGACCCTGTGTTATAGTAGGCCGTTGTGCTGACTATATATTAAGGAAGAAAGAGAATGTGGTAAATGTCTTTGTCCTGGCGGATATGCCCTTCCGTATAGAGAGAGCACAGCGCATAGACGGGATGCCGTCGGAAAAGATAGAGGAAAACATCCGCAAGATGGATAAGCGGAGATATAATTATTATAATTTCCATACCGGCGAGAAATGGGGAAAGGCTGAAAATTACGACCTGTGCATAAACAGCTCCCGTGTCGGTATAGACAGCGCAGTGCAGTGCATAAAAGCATTTGTTGAGGCTGTAAAATAAAGATTTGGGGCTTCGGTTGAAATATACCGGAGTCTTTTTTTGTGCGATAAAATTTAAAGGAACCATATACACTGAAAATCGTCTAATATTCAAAAAGACCAAAAAAAGTTTAAAAATATTTTTTATCTGTCACTTAAGAGTCACTTTAGTCATATATATTGTAAAACGATTGATAGAGAAAAATCTTAATTAAGTAAGAAATATAGGAAGGTATAAAGAAAATATGGAAGGAAAGGGAAAGACGGTAATCGAAGTCCGGGAAGCCAAAAAGATATACCGGATGGGTCAGGAAAAGATACGGGCCGTGGACGGAGTAAGCTTTACGGTAGACGAAGGCGAGTTCTGCTGCCTGCTCGGTACATCCGGTTCGGGAAAATCAACGCTCCTGAATCTGATGGCGGGTATAGAAAAGCTGACCAAGGGCGAGATACTGATAAAAGGCAAATCCATCGGCAAGATGAGCGAAAACAAGCTCGCCAAGTTCCGTCAGGAATATCTGGGATTCGTTTTCCAGAGCTACAACCTGATAGGCTCGATGACAGCGCTTGAAAATGTGGAATTCCCCCTGGTGTTTAAAAGGGTGAGTGCGAAAAAGCGCAGAAAGATGGCAGCCGACATGCTGAAAAAGGTAGGCCTGAAGGGCCGTATGCAGCATAAACCAAAGGAGATGTCCGGTGGTCAGCAGCAGAGAGTCGGTATAGCGAGAGCCTTTGTGGCAAAGCCTGCCATAGTATTTGCCGATGAGCCTACAGGAAACCTTGATTCCAAAACTACCATAGAGGTCATGGATATGCTGAAAGCCATGGCAAGGAAAAACAAGCAGACTGTGGTAATGGTTACCCATGACAGAAAGCTTACCGAATATGCGGACAAGATCATAAACATCCTTGATGGTAAGATAGAAAGCATTGAGATTCAGGAGCATTCGAAAGAAGGAAAATTCCTGGATGAAGAAACCGGCAAGGCTGCGGCACCGCCTACAGAGGCTCAGACAGATGACATTACCGAGAGCCTGCAGGAAACCGTAACGGAGATGATGTCGGAAAACACTCAGGAAGAACCGGTTAAAGCTCCCGAGGAAAGTCAGGACTACCTGGAAAAAGTAAATATGGATCCGGCGGCAAAGAAGCTGGATGAGGCAGCCCAAAAGATCCTCGATGATCTGAAATCAGATAAATAATTACTTATAAACATAGAACGAGTATAGGAATACGCGAAAGGATAAGAAAAATGAAAGTATCAAACAAAGCCACAAGAGTAATAGTATTTTTGGTGCTGATGGCATTACTGAACCTGGCATTTGGGACAACAAGTGCAAAGGCAGACGCAAAATATCTAAAGATAGTAAACCCTACAGGGGTATTTGATATAGCGGTTGAACCTGGTGAAGTTAGGCATTATGTTATTCCAGTAAGGGCTACGGGAACTCTTCAGCAGATAAATTCGTTAAGTGCTGACTCAAGTAATTCGTTGTTGAAGATTTCTAATGTGAAAATTACAAATTTGAGTAATGGTGACTATGCTGATGACACAGATGATATTACTATGGTTAGTGTTTCGGCTAATGGAAATTATAATTTGGAATTTGATGTATCTGCTTCGGATGGATTAAAAATCGGATACAATACTATAACAATTTATGGAAATATATTTATTCAATTTGGGGAAGACTTTTTATATAATGAACCCATGTTGCAATTAACTACATATACTTCGAAAGAATTAAAGCCTATTGAAATTGTAGTTGATAAAGCAACTTATGAAGAAAAAGATGTATTTCCTGGAAATAGTTATACAATGAAACTCAAACTTAAAAATGTTGGTGAAAGATGGGCCATGAATACATTTTTAAGTATGGATTTTGGTAGTAGTGGCATTGTACCGGACTATAAAGTAGAAAAGATAGATGTTGGCCTTATGGAAGCAGGAGCTACAAAGACTATTGATGTTCCTGTAAAAGTATTAAAGACAGCTGAACCTGGTTTTTATAGTATTAATGCAAGTATTAGTTGCAAAGATAACGATGGTACTGAGAACTTGTTTACTCAGACAATGTACATTACTGTAAATAAGAATCAGGATAAGACTGAAGTACCTGTTATTTCACTATCTACTCCTGATAATTATAAGATTTTAAGCCTCGATAAAGAAAATATAATAAAGATAAAAATTGAAAATAATAGTACAGTTGATGCAAATGATGTAAAACTTTCAATAATTAGTACTTTAGATTCGTATCTTGGAATTGCAAAAGGATATACTACTGACAGTATAGCTGTAGGGACTATTAAAGCAGGTAAATCTAAGGAAATAGATGTTCCTATTTATGTGGAGAAACATTTTTCGGATACATATTCGTCTACTTTCTTTGAAATTCAGATGGCAGCAACATACAAAGATCAAAAGGAAAATGAAAATACTTCTCAGAAACTGACAATGTACGTTAAGGGTGAAACTATAGAAAAAGCAGATTCAAAGACCGCAGTCAGCATCGGAAACGTATCACAGTCACCCGAGAGCCCCAAGGCCGGCGAGAAGGTTACAGTAAGCTTTGATGTTATAAATGACGGAACAGCAGATATCACAAATGTAAAGGTAGCAGGCACAGGCCTTTCTTCATCAGGCTTTGAGCCCGTAAGCTCTGAGCCTTATAAAAAGGTCGGCACCGTAAAGGCCGGTTCAAAGACAAGAGTCAGCATGACATTTAAGGTAGGAAAGAATATTTCCGAAGGATTTAACACCCTTAATGTTACCTGTGAATATACAGATGCATCAGGTCTTACAAATACAGAATCTGCAGGACTTTATATATTAAATATCGTAAACGATAATAAGACTGACGAAGGAACCCAGAAAAACAGCAGACCTAAGCTTATCATCAACCAGTATTCATCAGAGCCCATCATCGATCCCGAAGCATTGGCAGAAGCAGAGGATCCCGATAAGTTGATGCGTGAGCTTAAGGCAGGCGGCACATTCTATTTCAGATACACCTTAAAGAATACACATGCTACAAAGACAGCAAAGAACATCAAGATAACTTTAGAGCAGGCAGAAGGTGTTTTCTCACCCACCGAAGGTTCAAATATCTTCTACATCGACCAGATACCTGCAGGCGAGACCGCA
>JAEEVK010000103.1 GCA_016287095.1 Lachnospiraceae bacterium | reverse complement strand
GGTGGGGGAGAAGGGGGAGAGGACGGGAAGAGAGGTACCAAGGGTAAGGGCTGCGGAGCAGCAGATAATATCGATGAATTTTCAGCAGATATGGGTAATACCGATGATGTAACCGGAGATCCGACTTTTGGTACGATAGATGAAGCTACCGGGGAGATTATCTTGGATGATGTTTCATCACCAGCTAATGGAGTAGATGGTGCTGTATCCAGCATGGACAATAGCAATAATGATAAAAATGTAACAACCTTGGATAGCACAAGTAATGATTTGGGTGGTGCAGATTCTTCAGACTTGGACGAATCAAATACTGAGGATAACAGTAATGGGGAATCTTGCCCTCTGAATAAAAAAGGTGCCAGATATGGAGGCACCGACGAGAGCCTCAGATCGATCAAAGTTACCAAGTCAGTTCCTAAGGAGAAGACAGCATCCGAAAAGACCAAGGACAGCCTGCTCATGGGCCTGCTTGTAGTATTTGCGGTAGTATTTGCGGTAGGACTTTTCATGGTACTTCCGTACTTTATTTCAACATTCCTTAAGAAAGTTATCACATCGACTTTCCTTTTAGCACTTATCGAAGGTGTTATCAGAGTGAGTCTGTTTATCGGATATGTAGCACTTATTTCATGCATGAATGATATCAAGCGTGTATTTATGTATCATGGTGCAGAGCACAAATCAATCAACTGTGTTGAGAGCGGTAAAGAGCTTACAGTAGAGAATGTCAGAACATGCTCTAAGGAGCATAAGAGATGCGGTACCAGCTTCCTGCTTATCGTAATGGTAATGAGTATTATTTTCTTCCTGTTTATCAGATTTGACTCAACAATCCTTATGATAGTGGCAAGACTTCTGCTTATTCCGCTTATTGCTGGACTTTCTTATGAATTTTTAAGACTTGCAGGCAGCAGTGACAATAAGGTTATCGCTATCCTCAGCAAGCCCGGACTTGCACTTCAGAAGCTCACTACCAGAGAGCCTGACGATTCGATGATAGAGTGTGCCATCGCTTCAGTTGAGGCTGTATTTGACTGGAGAGCATATCAGGCAGATCTGCGTGCTGACGAGGCAGCAGAGCTCGAAGCAAAGAACAAGAGCCGTGAAAACAGGCGTAAGGAACGTGAAGCAGAGATACGCAAGAGAATGGAAGCAAAGGGCATAGTCGAAGAGGATATGTCCGATGACAAGATAAAGGAAATAGATGCAGCTGCTGACAGACTGGCTGAGAAAGAGATCGAAGACGAGAAAAATAAGGCCAGAATGAAAAAGAAAGCAGCTGAAAAGGCAAAGGCTTTTGAAAGAGAACTCGCAGAAGAAGAAAAGATACAGAACGAGCTATCCAGACAAAAGACTGAAGAATACGAAAGCCGCTTAAAAAACAGCCTACCCGATGACGATGAGGAAGATGACGAAATCCTGAAGGCTGTTAATAACCATAAAAAGAAGCATTAATTAATTGTTGAAATTGATATAAATGATTTTTCGCCATACTAACAGCCGAACATAGTGAGTGGGTAATACATATACATGGGTGAAGAATCAAAAATAATAGTAATAAGAGGTTCACATGAAATACTCAGAGGCAAGAAGAAATGCTACGGATATCCTTCTGGGCGCAGGCATCGAAGAAGCCGAGGTGGATGCGGAATATCTTCTACAACATGCCTCAGGGCTTGAAAGAAGCGAACTGTTTATCAGGTGGAATGAAGAGATACCTGATGATATAGAAAAAAAATATGCCGATCTGATAGAAAAAAGGCGCTCGCATGAACCCCTCCAGTACATCATCGGCAATCAGGATTTCATGGGATACACCTTTATGGTTACCCCGGATGTCCTGATACCCAGATTTGATACAGAGATTCTGGCAGAGCTGGCTATAAAACGTGCTACGGAGGATATTCTTGGTACATTCAATAAAGTAAGCAATCCTAGTATAAAAGATACTTTCAATGAAAGAAAAGATAGTGGCAGCAACGATGTAAATATCTACAGTGATAACAGCTCTAAAACTGATGGCCACGGACTTTACAAAATCTTAGATTTGTGTACCGGCAGCGGATGTGTAGCAACCTCAGTCGGATTGGGATCAGCAGAAAGAGTAGATCATGCTGTCAGAAAACAGAACGGAGAAAATGGTAATGTATCTCTAAGCGGTGGGAGATGTTTAATAGGTGAATTGTATTGTAAAGATAGAGATCGAATTAAGATCGATGTGACCGGTGCCGATATTTCACCGGCGGCGGTAGCTCTGGCAAAAAAGAACTGGCAGTTTAACAGCCATGACAATTATGATCAACCAAGGCTTGATGAATGTGATCTTGCCGGAAATAATAATGAGAGAGCTTTTAATATCAGTGTTGAAGCCGGTTTCGTTGAAAGTGATCTTTTTGGAAGTATAGAGGGAAAATTTCATCTGATAACTGCCAATCCGCCATATATTGTCAGAAATGAGATAGAAACACTTATGCCTGAGATCACGGAGCATGAACCGCATCTTGCACTTGATGGCGGTGAAGACGGTATGGATTTCTACAGAAAGATAGTTCGCGAAGCTCCGGCTTATCTTTATCCGGGCGGCAGACTTATGATGGAATTTGATGACCTGGAGGCTGAACCGGTCGCTGAGATGATGAAAATCACCGGCTTTACTGAGATTGAAATCCACAGAGATCTTGCAGGTCTCCGCAGAGTCATTGAAGGGACATATCAATAAACATTTGTGTCAATGGTTACCGATCAACGCTCCCATGGAGCATTGACATAGGACGGTCCTTTTTGTCACATATGGAAGAAGCTTTGTATATAGTTATTTTGGCATAAAATTGAGGAATAACAGAAATGTTTCAAAAGATAGAAGAGTTGGAGCGCCGCTACGAGGAAATTCAGGCGGAGCTTTCTGAACCCGAAGTTGTAAATGATCAGGCAAGATTCAGAAAGCTCATGAAGGAACAGACCGACATGGGCGCGATAGTTGAAAAATACAGGGAATACAAGAAAACCAAGCAGACCATAGAGGAAAGTCTTGAATTGCTCGATGCTGAAAATGACCCTGAGATGAGGGAAATGATCAAGGAAGAGTTGTCAGCAGCCCGCCAGCAGGTTCCTGTTATAGAGAATGAACTGAAAATACTTCTCCTGCCCAAGGATCCTAACGATGAGAAAAACGTTGTAGTCGAGATCCGTGGTGGTGCGGGAGGAGACGAGGCAGCGCTTTTTGCAGCAGACCTCTATAGGATGTACAGTAAATATGCGGATTCCCAGCGTTGGAAGATAGAACTTGTAAGTGTTAATGAAAGCGGAATAGGCGGTTTCAAGGAAGTGATCTTCATGGTAAACGGTAAAGGCGCTTATTCCAGATTGAAGTACGAAAGCGGAGTACATCGTGTACAGCGTATCCCGGTGACCGAGTCAGGCGGCAGGATACATACCTCTACGGCTACTGTGGCTATCATGCCAGAGGCAGAAGAGGTGGAAGTAAATCTTGATTTAAATGACTGTAAATTTGATGTATTCAGAGCTTCAGGAAACGGCGGGCAGTGCGTAAATACCACCGACTCAGCAGTTCGTCTTACCCATATTCCCACAGGTATAGTTATTTCCTGTCAGGATGAAAAGTCCCAGTTAAAGAACAGGGACAAGGCTTTGAGAGTTTTGAGGGCAAAATTATATGAACTCGAACTTGAAAAGGCCCACGATGCTGAGGCAGAGTTGAAAAAGAGCCAGGTAGGTACGGGTGACCGTTCGGAAAAGATCAGGACCTACAATTTCCCTCAGAGCCGCTGCACCGACCACAGGATAAAGCTTACACTTTATACCTTAGAGGATGTCATGAACGGCAACCTTGACCAGTTAATAGACAGCCTTACTGCTGCAGACCAGGCAGCCAAGCTCCTTAAGATGAGTGAGAGCTGACATGACATATGGTTATCGGAGCAGATCCTTTTGATATATTTTTTGAAATAGTTATAATTGTACAATATAATTGATTGTAATTTGTTGAAAGATATGGTAATTTCTTTATACATAGAAGGATCCGTGAACGGTTTCTAAGATTTTTAACTGTGCTATGGACACTTTTAAAATACAAAAATAAACTTCAGGAGGTATTATGTATGGCAGTAGTAAAGGTTACAAGTGAAAATTATGATGAGATTAAGAACAGCGAAAAAACAGTCCTTTTGGATTTTTATGCAGACTGGTGCGGACCCTGCAAGATGGTATCTCCTATAGTGGACCAGATAGCAGAGGAACATCCTGAATATCTTGTAGGCAAGGTAAATGTGGATGATGAAGAAGACCTGGCAGCTCAGTTTGGAGTTATGAGCATACCCTGCCTGGTAGCCATGAAGGGTGGCGAGGTAGTGACAAAGAAGGTTGGTGTTCAGCCTAAGGAAGGCATTCTTGCGATGTTTGGCTAATAACAATTTTTAGCAACACAACATTTTAAATAGGACGGTTTTATGCCACAATATTATGTGTGACACGCAGAATAAAAAAATAGTCGGAGGCTAAAACGAAACATGAAAAAGGTAACGTTTGACAATTCAGTAGCAAAGGTTTTTGTTAGTGATGCAGAGCTTAAGAACATGGAAAGAATCGCTCTTTCTGCAAAAGAGGAGCTCGTTTCCAAGACAGGTGCAGGAAATGATTATCTGGGATGGATCGATCTTCCTGTAAAGTACAATAAGAAAGAGTTTGCACGCATCAAAGAGGCAGCAGCAAAGATTCAGTCAGATTCAGATGTATTGCTTGTTATCGGTATCGGCGGATCGTATTTGGGAGCACGCGCTGCTATCGATTTCCTTCGTCACAGCTTCTACAACAATATTTCAAAGAAACAGCGTAAGACTCCGGAGATTTACTATGTCGGAAACAGCATCAGCACTCAGTATATGGCTCACCTTAAGGAAGTTATCGGCAACAGAGATTTCTCTATCAATATGATTAGCAAGTCCGGTACCACCACAGAGCCTGCCATTGCTTTCAGAATCTTCAAAAAGATGCTGATCGACAAGTATGGCAAGAAAGAGGCTAACAAGAGAATTTATGCTACTACCGACAAGGCTAAGGGAGCTTTAAAGAAGGTTGCTGATGAAGAGGGCTATGAGGAGTTTGTAGTACCCGATGATATCGGCGGAAGATTCTCAGTGCTTACAGCAGTAGGTCTCCTTCCTATCGCTGTCAGCGGGGCTGATCTTGATGCTCTGATGAAGGGTGCTAAGGAGATGAGAAAAATCTGCTTAGAGGCAGAATATGATAAGAACCCTGCACTTCAGTATGCAGCTACCCGTAATATACTACTTCGTAAGGGCAAATCCATCGAGGTACTGGCAAACTACGAGCCTGCGCTTCACTATGTAGCAGAGTGGTGGAAACAGCTTTACGGCGAGAGCGAGGGCAAGGATCAGAAGGGTATCTTCCCTGCATCAGTAGACCTCACAACCGATCTTCATTCTATGGGACAGTTTATCCAGGATGGACAGAGAACTCTCTACGAGACAGTTATGGAGCTTGACGGAGCAGATACTGATATCGTGATCGAGAAGGAAGATGTAGATCTTGACGGACTTAACTATTTAGCAGGCAAGACCGTTGATTTCGTAAACAAGAGTGCCATGAAGGGTACCCAGCTTGCTCATACCGATGGCGGTGTACCTCAGCTTAAAGTTTACATCCCTGACAGAACAGAGTATTCGCTCGGCCAGCTGTTCTACTTCTTTGAGTTTGCCTGTGGCGTAAGCGGATACATTTTAGGAGTAAATCCTTTCAACCAGCCCGGCGTGGAGAGCTACAAGAAGAATATGTTCGCTCTCCTTGGCAAACCCGGATATGAGGAGCTTTCCGCAGAGTTGAAGAAGAGATTATAATCTAAGATTATATTAATTGAAGGTTACATTAAAACAAAAGAACAAAATATTAAGATCCTTCTCATATTGTTAACGTAATTAATTTGCATTGACAATTTGTGAAGGATCTGTTTTTTTGAAAAGAGTGTGTGTCAAAAGTTACCGGTCAACGTTACGGTGGATCATTGACATAGGATGGTTCTTTTTGACACATTATATGTTTGCTGATAAATGGTCATTTATACATAAGGATAGCGGCGGCTACGGCAGCATTTAGTGACTCAATCTCACCAGACATTGGGATAAATACTCTTTTGTTAGCAGCATTTACTGCAGAATCGGTCAAGCCGTTCCCTTCGTTACCGATGAGTATGGCATAATTGCTGTCAAATTCGATTTCTTTATATGGGACACCTCCATGCAGATAGGCGGCATAGATGGTGATTCCTTTTTCTTTTATCTTGTTTAGGGCTTTAATAAAATCATCACAGTAAACAAATGGCATCCTGAAAATCGATCCCATAGAGGACCTGACTACCTTGGGGCTAAAGATATCCGTACAATTCCCGCTCATGATTATTCCTGTCATACCTGCTGCTTCGGCTGTCCTGAGCATTGTACCGAGATTCCCGGGGTCTTGGATATTTTCAAGAATTAAAAGACGTATTTTTTGTGGATTAATACTAGAAACGGTCTTTGATATATCCAACAGTCTATCAAGCGTAATTTGGGGTTTTCTGACTATGGCAATCACACCCTGGGTAGTTACAGTGCCACTGACACTGTCCAAAACGCTATCTTTGACAACATAAACCGATATTGTATCCGGAAGCGATACAGAGAATAATGCTGTAATCGTTGAATTTAGTGAGATGTGATCCTTTTGTGTGATATTATCGCCTAAAATACTTTCGCTGATGAATATACTTTCAACATATTCCGGTGCAGTTTTTAATGTGTCCTTAAAAATCCTAATTCCTTCTATTACAAAAACACCCTGCTCATCACGCGCTTTTTTTGATTTAAGCAGAGCGGAAATGTTTTTTATCTTCTCATTCTTAGTACTCGAAATAATTTCCATGGTAAAAATCTCCTTTACTTAGATTATATGCTTTTTACATGCTTAATTCAATAACCTTTTTTAAAACGAAATTTGTATAATTACATTGACAAAAGTTATAGAAAGTTATAGAATGATAAAAAAAGTTATAGAAACTTATAGAAGGTTATAGAAAGTTATAGAAGAAAATGAAAGTTATAGAAACTTATAGAGACTTATAGAAGGAGAATCATATGGACAATCCGTTTAACATTTCATTTGGAAAAAAGCCTCATCAGTATATTTCAAGATTTATGTCAGTAAATAAGGTGGTTGAGACATTTTCGTCGGAATACCCATCAACACAGACCTTCCTGATCACCGGATTACGTGGGTCTGGAAAAACTGTGCTTATGACAGAGATTATACGAGAATTTAAGGATGACGATAAATGGATCACTATAGAACTTAATCCTGAACAGGACATTATGGAGGACCTGGCATCAAAGCTTTATAATGCTCCGGGATTGAAAAAGCATTTCCTAAAGGCGAAAATCGATCTTTCAATACTTGGTATAGGTGTGAGTGTTGAAAGTAATGCGAGGATTATTACAGCTGAGACATGCATAGGACAGATGCTCGAAATACTGAAGAAGCAGAAGAAAAAGCTTGTGATAGCTATTGATGAGGTCACGAACAACAATAATGTAAAAGTATTTGCGAGTGCATTCCAGATTTTTGTCAGACAGGATTATGAGATTTTTCTTATTATGACGGGTTTGTATGAAAATATATTCAATCTACAAAACGAAAAAACACTAACATTTTTATACCGGGCCCCTAAAATCTATCTGGAACCGTTAAATGTACTTGCTATTATTGACAGTTATAAAAACACGTTTAATATTCCGGAAGAAGAGGCTGCCAAAATGGCTTCACTTACCAAAGGATATGCATTTGCTTACCAGTTATTGGGGTATATTAAATGGAAACATAAAAATGCAAAGCTACAAAGCCTGTTGCCTGAATATGATCAGTATCTACAGGAATTTGTCTATGATAAGATTTGGTCAGAGCTTTCAGATACAGACAGAAAAGTAGTAGTTGCAATATCAAATTTATTGGCAGATTCAAATTCGGTGCGTGTAGGTGATGTGCTGGAAGCCATGAATATGAGTTCTTCACTATTCTCTACTTATCGGGAAAGGCTCGATAGAAAAGGTGTCATCGATA
Source organism: Lachnospiraceae bacterium (assembly GCA_016287095.1). GTDB lineage: Bacteria > Bacillota > Clostridia > Lachnospirales > Lachnospiraceae > RUG11977. The sequence goes on along the minus strand of JAEEVK010000103.1, from coordinate 1,714 downwards.
CTTCAAAGTATGGGCATGTAAGTTTGACATTGCCGAGATTTGCTGAGTATGTAAAAAAGAAATATATGATGGAAGGCTTATAAAAATGAAGGAATACACAGGATTTGCATACAGCTACGATATGTTTATGGATAATGTCCCCTATGATGAGTGGGCTGAATATCTCCATGACCTGCTTATCGAAAACGGAGTAAAAGATGGTATAGTCTGTGAACTTGGCTGTGGTACGGGAAAGATGACCAGGAAACTGCGAGACTTTGGGTACGATATGATAGGTATAGACTTATCACAGGAGATGTTACAGATAGCGATAGAGCAGGAGTCTATACCTATAAGTAAAAAGAATAGCGATAATGCTACATTAAAAAAAGAAAGAAAAAGTAAGAAAAACCCAGGTAATGAATCGGGAGAGATACTGTATCTTAACCAAGACATGCGTGAGTTTGAACTTTACGGATCAGTGGCAGCGGTTGTGAGTGTTTGCGACAGCATGAACTATATCACAGAGAAAGAAGACCTGTTGCAGGTATTTAAACTCGTAAACAATTATCTGGATCCGAGTGGGGTTTTTATCTTTGATATGAACACACCATATTATTATAGGAAGAAACTCGGTGAACAGACCATCTGTGACAACCGTGATGAGGGTAGTCTGATCTGGGAGAACTACTATGATGCTGAGACAAAAATAAATGAATTTGATATTACTATATATATAAGAAGAAACGCTGACAAAAAAATAGTAAATAGTTATGAGAGATTTGAGGAAACACATTACCAAAGAGCATATAGTATATCAGAAGTAAAAGGGCTATTGAAAAAAGCCGGGCTTACCGATATAAAAGCATATGAGGTATTGACGAAAGACGAGCCAGGCAAATGCACGGAAAGGGTGTATTTTGTAGCACATAAATTAGACAGATAACTCAAATGATATAAAATTATAAATCAATCAGAGAACCGTCCTATGTCGATGCTCTACCGGAGCGTCGACGCGGCTCCACCGTGAAACGATTGAGTGGGCTTGTCCCTCTGATTGACACATGGCTTCCCCTTGAGGGGATATATGGATATAATTAGTTGACATTAGAGCCATATAAGAGATTGAGATTAAGAGACAGTTAGAGAAAGGATGATAAATACCATGAACGATTACATTATCAGAGCTACTGCGGCAGAAGACTGCATACGTATATTCGCAGCGACTACAAAAAATTTGGTACAGAAAGCACACGATGCTCACAATACATCCAACGTTGCGACCGCGGCTTTGGGCAGACTTCTTACCGGCGGAGCGATCATGGGCAGCATGCTGAAAAACGAAACAGATGTAATGACACTGCAGATAGACGGAGCAGGACCTATCAAGGGTATAACTGTAACTGTGGGAATTAAAGTAGCGGATAAAACAACAGACGGCATAGATACTAAAGAGGATAAAGACAGTAGCGACAATGCCGGTAATACGGAAGAAACGATACCAACCGCCGGCACGGTAGCCGTCAAAGGATACTGCAAGAACCCCTCGGTTGAACTACCTCTCAAGGAAAATGGCAAGCTTGATGTAGGCGGGGCACTGGGAGCAGGTATGCTGACCATCATCAAGGACATGGGACTGAAGGAGCCCTTTTCCGGGCAGACCGAGCTCGTGACAGGAGAGATAGCAGAGGACCTCACCTATTACTTTGCCACATCCGAGCAGACACCTTCGGCA
>JAEEVK010000102.1 GCA_016287095.1 Lachnospiraceae bacterium | reverse complement strand
ACTCTTTTAAAGGGTCGTTAACAAGCATGGATACTATAGAATTGCTTATGCAGTCAGCAAAGGAAGTCTTTGGGGAGGTTGAGTGTGTAGGTATACCTGTGGCGGATGGTGGTGAAGGAACTGTAGAGGCACTGATCAGGGCGACCGGTGGAAGTAAGATATTTGCTGAAGTGCACGGACCACTGGGAGATGTTATAAAAGCTTCCTATGGGAAAATAGATGAGAAGAGAGCAATTATTGAGATGGCTTCAGCGTCAGGACTTACTCTGATATCGAAAGAGGAAAGGAATCCGTTGTATACATCTACATTGGGTACGGGTGAACTCATAAAAGACGCACTTGATAAGGGGTTCAGAGAAATCTATATAGCTATCGGGGGAAGTGCGACGAATGACGGCGGTATGGGATGTGGTCGTGCATTAGGCATCAGATTCCTGGATATTGATGGAAAAGAACTTGAAGGATGCGGTGCATATTTGGAGAAGGTTGCCAAAATTGATGTTTCCGGTCTGGATACCCGAATAAGAGATACAAAGATAACAGTCTTGTGTGATGTAAAGAATCCTTTATGCGGTGTGAACGGAGCCACATACACTTTTTCGGCCCAAAAGGGCGCTGATAAGGAAATGCAGGACACGCTTGAAAAGGGCATGTGCAATTATAGGAATGTTATACGCAGGCAGTTTAGCATTGACCCTGATGGTATCGCCGGTTCCGGTGCAGCCGGAGGACTTGGAACGATGCTGAAGGTATTTCTGAATTCGGATCTTAAATCAGGAATTGATGCTGTGCTTGATATTGTTGATTTTGACAGCTTAATATCCGGTGCTTACCTGATAGTTACGGGAGAAGGTTGTACTGATTGGCAGAGCAGCTTTGGAAAAGTGGTCTGCGGAGTAGGAGAAAGAGGTAAGAAAGCCGGTATCCCGGTTGTAGATTTATGCGGGTCTTTAGGAAACGGATATGAAGAGGTATATAAGCATGGCATTACATCTGTGATGACCACCGTTAATGCTCCAATGTCCTTAGAAGATGCTATGATAAATGCAAAGGAACTGTATTATAAGGCTGCAGTAAGGTTATTTAGGTTAGTTTCAATAGGTCACCGAGATGAAATGTCTTGACTGAAAATGATATAAACTTCGGGTAATATATTTAATGATGATTGTTTTTTATCCACATCTGCTATTAAAATGTAGATGTGGATATTTTTTATGTACAAGTTTTACAAAATTGAGATTTTAATCAATTTATTGTTGATTTTTCGAAGGATTAGAATTACAATACGAATCGTAGTTAACTAATGCTAACTGAAAAGGAGGGGCAGCAGGACTGCCGTGATAATAAACATGGGAAAAGAAAAAAACAACAAAGTAATAGTGGAATTTAAGGATGTAGTAAAGAAATACGGTGAGGGCTATGCAGTGCAGTATGCCAATAACCATGTTGATTTTACTATAAACGAGGGAGAATTTGTAGTCATACTTGGCCAGTCGGGAGCAGGTAAATCGACTGTGCTAAATATGCTGGGTGGAATGGATGTACCTACATCGGGTACTGTGGTAGTAGATGGGCAGACGGTTTCATCCATGAATGATAATCAGCTGTCAGAGTACAGAGCTAAGACGATAGGCTTCATATTCCAGTTTTACAACCTGCTTCCTTCACTTACAGCCTATGAAAATGTTGCACTTACAAAGACTATAGTAAAGAACGCTCAGGATCCGGGAAAAATGCTGGAAGCGGTTGGTCTGGCAAATGATAAGCATAAGTTCCCTTCACAGATGTCGGGCGGAGAGCAGCAGAGAGTATCTATAGCGAGAGCCTTAGCTAAGAATCCGAGTGTTATACTCGGTGATGAGCCTACCGGAGCGCTTGACTCTGAAACCGGCGTTATAGTACTTGAATTGTTGCAGAAGATGTGCCGGGAAGAACATAAAACAGTCATCCTTGTAACACATAATGCTGATATAGCCAGATGTGCTGACAAGATAATCAGAATGAAAAACGGCAAGGTCAGAGAAATAAAGATAAATGATAACCCTGTTCCTGTAAGGGAGGTTGAGTGGTAATGCTATTTAAGAAAATGCTCAGAGAGATGGGCAAAAACTTCGGTCAGTTCATCTCAATCCTAATCCTGGCCTTCCTTGCTGTATCGTTGTTTGCATGTATGAAGGCAAGCAATATCAGTGCATACAATAAGCGTGATGACCTATATAGGGCAACCAATAATGCAAACGGGTTTATATATGGTGAGAACTTTACTGAAGATGCATTGGCAGCCATAAGAAGGCTTGAAGATGTGAAAGATGCGGAACGCCGTCTTCATATAACTGCAAATGCTGTGGAGAACGATCAGGCACAGCTGGAAGTATATCTCTTAAATGAGAATATCGTTTCAAAGCCTTTCTTAAAACAGGGTGATGATTTTGATCTGAACAGGACCGATTCTGTTTGGATTTCTGAAGGCTTTGCTAATGAATGGGGACTTAAGATAGGAGATAATTTTTCCTTTAATTATAATGGAGTAATAGTTAAAAAGAAGATAGCCGGCCTTGTAGTATCAGCGGAATATCAGTACTTAAAGGCTGACAAGGATCTGGATATCGTAATCAAAAATATAAGTATTGTATATATGCCTTATGCTGGATTTCCTGTAAAGGATTTTGTAAAAGTACTTATAAACAATGGTGATCTGACTATAGATGATGCCATAAAGTATTCGGATGAAGTTAGAGAAAAAGTTGAGAAACTTGAAGCATTTGGCTTTTCAAGAGATCAGATTACAAAAGAAGATTTATGCAAGGCTGTTGATAACATAGAAGAAGAGACAATCTTAGAATTCCTGCCATATACAGAGATAGTTTTTACTACGGATAATGAAGACGTAAAGGGCATGGAGAAAGAAATATCCGATGCTTTAAACGGTGATTTTGCCGTATTCTGTGACAGGGATGACCTACCTGGCATGAAGGTAATGGCAGATGAGCTTGCCCAGCATGATCAGTTCGCGGTTTCATTCCCTGTGGTATTTATAGCGATAGCTTTACTTATTATCATGACTACCATGAACCGTATGATTGCAAAGCAGCGTACACAGATAGGTACCATGCGGGCATTGGGAGTGAAGAAGAGAAAAATAGTACTTCATTATCTAAGCTACAGCTTTATAGTATCTCTTATAGGCTCGGTTTTAGGCTTATTTGTAGGAACATATGTGTTTGGTGAAGCTATAGTAAAGATTTTTAGGGAATGGTATATCATACCGGGCTGGACAGTGGAGATGGACTATACAATGTACCTGGTTTGCGTGATAGTGGTGTTAGCCTGTGTACTTGCTACTTACCTGTCCTGCCGCAAGGTAATGAATATCCATCCGGCAGAGTCCTTGCGACCCGCACCACCTAAGTCGGGTAAGAGAACTTTTTTTGAAAAGCTTCCTTTCTGGGATAAACTTGGATTCAATACTCAGTATAACCTAAGAGACATTTCACGAGGAAAGCTTAGAGCTTTCATGGGGGTCATAGGTACTGCAGCAGGTATGGTAATGATGGTGTCTGCATTGGCTTCGATCACTACTATACAAAATGTATCGGATTGGACACTTAACAGGATCCAGAATTATAAATCAGAAGTCGATTTTGAAAACGGTATAAGTATCGAAAAAGCAGAAAACTTTAGATCTGAATATGGCGGAGAATTGGTACAGGCAGCAGCAGTTGAGATTGCTTCCAAAAAGAATGCTGTCTCTTCTGAAAAGATGTCTACGACTTTGATGGTTACTGAAGGAAAGAATTTCTATAGGCTCACAGATATTAATGAAGAGCCGACAACACTGGCACCGGGGACCGTAGCAATTACCATGAAGCAGGCGGATAAACTGGGTCTCAAGGTAGGAGATAAGGTATACTGGCATCTTTACGAGAAAAATACATGGTACGAGGCTGAAATAGGTCTGATAAACAGACATCCTAATCTTACCGGTATCACGATGCTAAGAACTGACTACGAAAAAACGGGTGAAAACTATAATCCGTCAGTATTGTACACCGACAATGATATGTCGGGCTACACCAAGAGAGAGGGTGACGGAGTCCTGGCAGTGCATGATGATGCAGATATCAGGGAAAGCTTTGATGTTATGATGTCAATGATAGACGCAATGCTTGCAGTATTTATGATTTTTGCAGCAGTTCTGCCGATAGTTGTTCTTTATAACTGCGGAAATCTGTCCTTTAATGAAAGAGTGCAGGAGTTTGCAACACTAAAGGTTATGGGACTTTCAACTAAGAGGATCAGAAGGCTTTTAGCACTTCAGAACCTGTGGTTATCCCTGATAGGTATTGTATTGGGAGCACCTTTAGGCACTGTAGTACTTCAGTACATGTTTGACAGTAACGGAGACAGTATGGACTACCCTGTAGGAGCAGGCATCCTTGTTTATCTTGCTTCATCAGTATTTGTACTACTTATATCGGTTCTTGTAAGCTTTATGTTCAACAGAAGGATAAAGCACCTTGATATGGTGGAGATACTAAAAGGAATTGAATAAAATCAGATTCAACTATTGACAAGTTAGCGCACGATAACTATAATGTTAGCGTACGCTAATTGTTTTCTATAGAAAAGAGATTCTGATTATGTTATTAAGTTTCGTATATGGTTTAATAGGAATCGTACTTCTGACGGCTTTTTGCTTGATCGGAGCATTTTCGGTACCGCAGATAGCATATTGGATGATGACCCCGTATGCTAAAAGACTGTTAGAAAAAGCAGGTATACCCAAAAAACTTGACACAAAAAGCTGGGTCAAAATTATAATTCTCACTATTCTGGTTGGAACAGGATTTGTTCTGACGATTATAACCGCAGGTATACAGGGCGTGAGAGCAGGTATGAGCTTTTTTGAGCTGAGTCTGCGTTTTGTGATCTTTTTCTGGATGGTATCCTTATTTGATGCCATAGTACTCGACTGGTGGATGTTTACCAAGACTAATATATTTGGTGTGCTGATAAAGAAAAAGACAGGCGAGACACCTGAAGTATGGCGGGTTGATCCACAGTGGGATGGAAAGGAAATGCTTAAGCTGATCATAGAAATCGTTGTTTCGGTGATATTGGCTTTTGTATTTATAAAAATAGTGTAAGTTAATTAATTTAGATGGAGGCTGTATATGGGAGCAAATTACAAAAACTGGATACCTAAAGGAATGATAGTCGGACTGGCAGCCGGCACTGCTGTACTGGCAGCGGGAACTGCTGCTACTCTAATCTTGGGAAGCAAATATGATATGAATACCACTGCTAAGGCTGTCATAGCAGGTATAGCAGGAGTGGGAGCGTTAGGATGTTTGAAGGCTACACAGTGGAGTATTTCGGCTTATAAAGCATTTTCTTACAACGGTAAACGAAAGTTGTCAAAGCAGATAATAGACGGTACTGCGGAATATGTGACACTGCCTGAAGGTGGTTTGGGTCTAGATGTAGGATGCGGCAGCGGAGCTCTTACTATAGCCTGTGCCAAGAAAAATCCCCATGGCAGGATGATTGGTATAGACCGTTGGGGCAGGGAATATAAATCATTCAATAAACAGCTCTGTGAGGATAATGCCTTAGAAGAAGGCGTTGATAATGTAGAGTTCCGACAGGGTGACGCTTGTAAGCTTGATTTCCCTGATGAGTACTTTGATGCTGTGACCAGTAACTATGTATATCATAATATTACGGGAAAGAATAAGCAGGAGCTGCTTAAGGAAACTCTTAGGACTTTGAAGAAAGGCGGAACTTTTGCAATACATGACATCATGTCAAAGGGACGTTACGGTGACATGCAGAAATTTGTGAATGAGCTTTACGATGAAGGCTATGAAAAGGTAAGGCTGATAGATACGACTGACGGAAAGTTTATGACTAAATGGGAGTCCAGAAAAATGATGCTGGCCGGATCTTCGCTTCTTGTGGGAGTAAAATAAGCAAAGATAGAGTTATTTGCTCAAACATATTGATAGGAGGAAATCATGGGGTTATATAACGATTTTATAAACCAGACCAGAAAGCCTGAAGGATTCTTAGGTAAAATGATGGTAAACGGGATGAACAGCGGTCATGCAAAGATGGCTGACTGGGGGATATCGCATTTGACTTCGATATCGCCTAAAGAAATTGTAGAATTAGGATGCGGTGGCGGAAGAAATGCAGATGCCCTGCTAAAGAGATTTATCGATGCGAATGTTACAGCGATAGACTATTCTGAGGTATCTGTAGCAAAGGCTACCGCATATAATCAGGATAGTATCAAGGCTGGCAGATGTATAGTACAACAGGGAGATGTCTCTAATCTTAACCTGCCCGAAGAAAAGTTTGATCTGGCTACCGCCTTTGAGACTATATATTTCTGGCCGGGACTCGAGAAATGCTTTTCTCAGGTAGCAAAGGTACTTAAGCCCGGAGCAATGTTTATGATAGTTAATGAATCAGATGGTACCGATGAAACAAGCCTTAAATTTGAAAAGAAAATAGAAGGTATGAAGTGTTATACGATAGCAGAGATAACTGCTACACTTCGAAATGCAGGTTTCTCAAAAGTGAAATCCGATCATTATGAAGGAAAACCCTGGATAACAGTACTTGCTAAGAAATAATAGGATACAACCCCCATATATAATGGATAAATTATACATCTATCACGGCAACACAGCAGCTTATTGTACCCCTTGCGGTATGGTAAGTTGCTGTAATGCCCATATCTGTTAAGAATATCTTGTATGACTCTTCATCAAATTCTTCTTTAAAGTTTGCACCCATAGCATTAAATACTTTGATCAGGAAATAAGACATTTTTGAGGCTTTTGCTACATATGTCGGAAGGATGATTTTTCCACCTGGTTTTACAACTCTTTTTAGCTCTGACATAGCTTTTCTCGGATCGTCAAGAAGATGGATAACATTAGCTGCTACTACTTTATCAAAAGAATTATCCCTAAACTTTAAATCAGTTATATCAGCAAATCTAAACAACACATTATTCTGGTTCTTGAGTTTTTTCTTTGCTTGTTTCAGCATTTTCTTCGAAAAGTCGGTGGCCACAAGCTTTTTACAACAGGGAGCAATGAATTTTGTCATTATACCTGTACCACAGGCGCATTCCAATACGATATCTTTACTTTCAATCTGTTGCGCACAAAGATAAGCAGCTTTATCGTTTACCTTTTTATTTACTATCTGATACAGATCATAGATTCCTGATATTTTATCCCAAAACATAAAAATCTCCTTTGATAACGAATACGTTAATTATGGTGATTGTCTCGATTACGCGATTATTATAGTTACTCTAGACTAACTTGTCAAGGCTTTTGTTTTGAATCAAAGAAGATGGAAACTGGCCTAAAAAACAGATTGATAAGTTAGCATACGATTACTATAATGATAGCGTATGCTAATTTTATTAATGCGAAAGAAGGAATAGAGTAATGCCGGTAATATTTGATAAAAGAGTTAAAGTTGTTAAAGCTCCTGATGCACAAAAGAATGTGCTGTATAAACTGACAAAGGCTATAGTAAAAATGGCTAAAATAAAAAACAGTCTTGTGGGTACAAAAGAAGAGGTACTTGCAAAGGCGGCAAAAATGAATGCCAAGGGCAGATATTTTGTTATGCCCAAAGATAAAAAGGCAAATTATACGGATCATATGATACTGGGGAAGTATCATTGCCTTGAGGTAGATATAGAAAACATCCGTCGCCAAAATGCTGTCATGCTTGTGTTTGGTGGAGGCATGATACTTGGTTCTGACAAAGGGGATGTAGGACTTTCAAGGAAAATAGCCCAAGAAACATTTTCAGATGTATGGTTCCCATATTACCCTATGTGTCATGAACATGATATGTTGGAAAATGTACAGATGATATTTGAATGCTATAAGGAAATGTTAGAGCATTATAAACCAGAAGATATTGTATGTGTTGGCTTCTCCTCAGGAGCAGCACTGATTCTTGACCTTATTACATATATCAATGAGTTAAATGATAATGGAGATAATATCCCAATGCCAGGACTCCTAATACCTGTTTCTCCGGGAAGCGTTCCGGTAACAGAAGAGGAAAAGAAGGCGATTACAGAGCTGGATCAAAAAGATATAATGATACCTGCAGACTATATGGATACAGCAAGGGATATCATGCTGCATGGACATGACGTACCTGAAAAATATCTGGCTACAGCACATGGGGATTTTCGTAATGCTCCTACAGCACATTTTTATTATGGTAGTGCTGAAACATTGTACGCATTTGCTCCGAGTTATGCCGAATCGTTCCGAAAAGCAGGTGCAAAATGTGTTATCCATGTCGGGAAAGAGATGCATCATTGCTATGCACTACAGTATTTTATTCCGGGATGTAAACCGGCGTTTTATGAGATAATGAAATTGATAAACAGATACTTTACGAGATAATTGTTGATTTTTTTGATAAAAGTATTTTTGGAGGAGTTAAAATGCAGACAGGAAATAATGACCTTAAAAAGAAGACGATCAAGACTATGAAAGGCAAAAAAGCATTTAAGGATGAGATAATTACACGGTTATCTTTGACGGAATGCAAAAAAATATGGTACGATGCCCATAAGCGGCTGTATCGGATGTATGCTGATCACCAAAATCTCCCTAAAGGGGTAGCTATGCACACTGACGGGTTTATCTTTCCGGCAGCAGCGATCTATCTCGCTATGAAGGAAGCCGATCCTGATATGGCTTATGATGTGATGAAGAAGATCATGGCGGAGAAATCAACTAAAACAGGACAGAAAATAGCTAGATGCTGCAGAATTCCCGGTTTTAAGAAATTTTTTTTGAAAATGTGGGATTCGTTAAGCCATAAGATGTTCGGTGAAACTGCGGGATTTAAGAATGTGTTTTATCCCAAAGAGAAGGGGTGTTTCCGTATGGATATCATACAGTGCCCATATAACAAATATCTTACGGAACAGGGATGTCCGGAGCTGAACATACTGTTCTGTGAGAATGACGTTCATTCCTACGGCAATCTTCCCGGTCTTAAATTCAGTAGAACAAAGACGATAGGAGCAGGGGATGAACTGTGTGATTTTAAAATGGAGCTTGTAAAGTAAGGCTAGAGATAGGTTTTGCCCTTGATAAGTTTGATGAAGACCAGATCGATTACTTGCAGAGCTTGGGCGTTGATATTACGGAGCTCAAAGAACGATATGAGAGAGATGCCGATTATTATATTGGAAATGTTACTGAATTACTCAAAGCCTCTATAATGGAGCTTGACGGATTAATGAAGAGTGATTCTGTGGATAATCTCACTATATTTTTATCTGCACTTAGGATTATTAACCAGATAAAGACCGGAAATGTACAAACAGATACAAATAAGTTTTACCTGACTAAGGGGCAGAGAAAGATAGTATCTGAGGTACATGATCAGCTCGTGGGTTCTCTTGATACGGGCGTTACTGTTGAAGCACTTGCAAAAAAGTACGGTATCAGCCCCATATCATTGAATAAATACTTTTCAATAATGTATGGCGATACCGTACATAAATATTTACAAAGCTATCGTATGGATCATGCGGCTAAGCTTCTCGCAGATACCGATAAGAGTATTGCTGACATTGCCCTTGATGTCGGATACGAGAACCAGGGGAAATTCGCCACGTTATTTAAGCGAATATATGGAATGTCTCCGCTTGAATATAGGCGTTGTAAGAAATAGCAAAAAAAATTAAAAAAGTAGTTGACAAATGAAAGAGAACAGTGTACACTAACAGACATTGGAGAACACTGTTCTTTTATTGTGGAGGAATTATGCCAAG
>JAEEVK010000101.1 GCA_016287095.1 Lachnospiraceae bacterium | reverse complement strand
CTTCTTTTTATGATAAATGATTTTTAGCAAGTTCTTCTACCGTAACCTCAAGAAGGTCATCCGAGAATTCACGGAAATTTCTAACGTAAAAATCCATATACATTCTCAAGAGAAGGGTATCTTTGTTCAAAAATGTGGCATCTTTGTTTATTTCCTTGAGTTTTCTCTCTACATACCAAAGATATTCATCCGTTCCGGGTTTATAGTCTACCTTATCCTTTTGCATCTCCTTTTCGAACTGAGTTTTTATATCTTTGAGTGTGGTCTTGCCGTTCTCAGCATAAAACTTTCTTACTTCATTTAAGTCTATAACATCACACTTATCCGATTCGATATAGCCGTCCTTAAACCAGGTTGATTGATGCAGTATATATGCTTTTTCGCCTATTACAGTTGCATACATCCAGGCTTCATCCGTAAGCCCTGCAATATGCTCCGCTACCAGGAGGTCACCGTTTTTATCAAATACGAGAACCCACCAAGGTTCCTCATCATAAAGATATGCTACGAGATAACCGTTATGCATTTCGAAACTGATATCTTCCCAGTTCGCTGCGTACGGAAGATATGAAAAAGTCTCCCATTCGCCGTTAGCTTTGGAACGTTCTATAGTCAGCCCGCTACCCTGTTCGGATTCATCGGTATTCTTTCCGGATCTATATCTGTATCCATCAGAAAGTATACTATCATAATATTCAGGGAATTCCCCATAAGTTCCAATCTTTTTAAAAGTTTTACCATTGAACCGGTAAAGGATATGGTTTTCTCTTAGTCCGGGCATTTCCACCTGGAACAGGAGGTCTCCGTTTGATGTTTTAAGTTCTCCGTCATAAGGCATATTAACACCCCATGACGGAGTCTTTATACGAGCCACCAGTTTTGTTTCTTTAGGCGTAGTGTAATATAGCTTGTAGCCTATAACATCACCGTTCTTTTTATAATGCCTCGAATAAAATATTTTACCGTCATAAACCGCAAGACATCTATATCTCGGCAGCTTAGATGCTATCCTTCTCCTGTCTGTTCCATCGGTTTTTACGGAGTATAGCTTATTCATATCATTAGACTCAAGCGTGTAATAGATATAATCCCCCTCTATCACTACACTATTCCTGATATTCGAATAAGCGGCCTTAGACCCTGATGCCAGTTTTATCTTCTTCCCGGTAGTCAGATTACGAACATATACAGCTTGAGAATCCTTTTTATATATGATAAACCCGTTTTGATATGTAGCCATCCATACATTCTTTATATATACTTTTGCCTTCTTTTCTCCGACACCTATCCTATATACCGAACCGGACACTGTTCCGTCTGATTTTAGGAAATACAGATAATCGCCGCATACATATCCGTTCAACGCCATATAAACAGTCCAATCCTGATCCAGTCCGCAGCTGTTCAGAATCTTTTCTTTGATTTTTTCCTGATCCCGGCTTTGCGTCACAGTATGATTGATTCCTTTTAGCATGATCCCTGAATCTACAGATACATTCTCGCCTGCATGTATCTTGATATTGAAAATACCACTCATGATAAAAAAGCCAAAAAGTGTTATAACAATCTTGAGTCTTATCTTTCCCAAATACCTACATCTGAACATTTTTGTATCAGCTCCTTTATATTTTGATCATTTTAGTAATACTACAATTAGTGTATCTTGTCAATAGTAAGATGACACTCATTGTTTATTTATGAACAGGGATTATATCACTGTTTATTTTTACTCGAAATCCATTATCTATATATTTTTCGCCAAAACCAGGATTATAGCATCTCTTTGGGCGAAAAATATCAAGATTAAGATTCTTATTGGTTTGTTTTTTTCTTTACTTTTATGGTATAGTGATTATTTTCTGTACTGATATCTACTGAAGTCTTTCCATTTTCTATTTCGAGGCCAAAATCCTGTTCAAGTATTTCGACATACTCTAAATCCGATACAGATGCCTTTGTGCTTTTTATTTCAAAATTCGAGCCAAGATTTGTAACCATATCATAGCCATCTATCATTTTGTTATCACTCATCAGATAAATTCCTGCCTGCTTTTTCATCTGCATGGATACTGTAACTTCTCCATTAGCGGGGATATCAACAGTAAATGACCGGCACATCAGGCGATTCATAACTAAAGCATCCTGGGCTATCATCTCAAAGCTGCCGTCACTGTATCGGTTAACAGGTGCATCTGAGATAAGTCCGTAACTCCCCATCAGCTCTGCCAAAAGTCCGAGATTGTATTCATCCGAGATGGAATTAAAAATGTACTTTGAATCATCCGATTTCTCCGAAGAATAACCAATATATTCATCTGCATACTCTTTATACAGCCTGCCCAGTATCTCATCCAGAGTACTCTCATACCTGACTATCGTACAGCCTGCTCCTTCAAGCTCCCTATCACATCCCCCGTTCGTATATGCTTTTAATGTATAATCGCCTATATCTTCTCCGAGCACGATCATATATGCACTCTTTCCATAATCAGCGTTATACTCTTTTGGAATAAAACCTCCATAACTGCGCTCGCCTGAATTTTTAAGACTGTATCCATTAAAGCGGTATGTCATAATAGTCGTTTTTCCTGTATCAGCCTTAAAACTTATGTTTAAATATGGTGCCCCTGAATAATCTTCAGCATATCTGTCCTTTAATTCATATACAATTACTTTTCTGTCAAGCTCAGGCAGTTCGTCCATAGTCATCGCAATATAACCTGATTCAATAAGTTTTTTGTATCCCTCCCAGTCCTTTACATCTGATATATTAAAGGTTGTTTTTACGGGCGGCTGCTCCCCTGCTCCGGTAAATGCTCCGGAAAACGGTCCGATCTTAAGCTCTGCTTCGACTGTTTTTCCATTGACACTTATAGCAGGCACTTTCTGATATGCATCAGCGAGTTTACCCACAAAAGGATATAATAATGTTATCTGCTTGTCCTCATCTGTCATATTAACCAGCCGGTAACTGTCAGTAACCCGGCTCATGGACTCGTGTATTTCATATGAAAAGGTCTGCTCCACACCATTCATTACAACAGTATCCGTTTGTGTTTTATCAACATACGGCGAAAAACCGAAATCAATATTTCTTTCTACCGTGATATCAGAAACGGGTTCCATAGAGTACAGAGGGAATATAGGTCCCTCATACCTTGTAAAACCTGCTCCACAATCGATTCCTCCATAATTTATATCATGTTGATCTGAGCCTGCCATATCGCCCGGGTATGCGGTAGGGCCGTCGCTGCCGGTATACCCGCCCATATCCATACTGGTATCCGGTGGAAGCTTAGAATTTAATTGTACACCTTTTTGTGATTTAATCACCAAAATCCCAAAGATAACTATGATCGCCAGACTGACTGCGATTGCACTACATATGGCTATAATCGTACCTTTTTTAATTCGCCTTATTTCAACCGGCTTTGTTTCTTTCTCACTATCCTCAAGTATAGTATCGTCAAGATCATTCAGAGCTTCAAACAATTCTTTTTCAGTCATCCATATACCCTTCTTTCTGCAAATATTTCTTAAGGTCCTTTCTTGTACGGCTCAGGATTACCATTATATTGTTTTCTGTTAGTCCATATCTTTCTGCGATTTCTTTTGCAGAGTCAACAAAGAAGTAACGCCTTACAAATATATTTCTTTCACGCTTAGGCAGGGTACCTACATATTTACGAATGCAGACACCAAGCTCCTTTGCTTCATATGCCTTTTCTACGTCAGTGTTATCCGCGATGCTCTCAGCCAGTTCTTCAAGTACCAGAGTCATCTCTCCGCCGCCCCGCTTTTTTGCAACATTTGCATTATACTTATTAAACGACAGATTACGGATGATCTTGGCCAAATACATGCGAAAATTACCGGGCTTTGTCGGTGGTATCGAGTTCCACACCTTAAGCCAGGTATCATTTACGCACTCCTCAGAATCTTCTTTGTTTTGTAAAATATTGTCAGCTATGTTCCGGCAGTAAGCTCCGTACTTACGATCCGTTTCTGTGATCGCATTTTCATCTCTCTGCCAGTACATATCAATAATCTGGTAATCTTCCATTCAAAAAACCTCCGGTAAAGGACCCTTCACTATATATGACAGGAAAAAGATGGGTTACCTTACAAAGTATTTTATGCTTTTATAATTTTATAATTTTGGTTATTTTATAATTTTTTTAGCAAGAATTATTTACTAGAAGACAAGGGCCGGTTCTGTGCCACTAAAATTTGGCGACACAGAACCGTCCCCTGTCTTCTTTCATACTTCAAATAAATCATTTCCTGTGACCACATGCTGGAATATGCCGGAATATTTTCCGTTTTTCAAACCATTAGCGGTTATGAGTGAAAGATGGATTCCTTTTCGTGTCTTTGTTTTCTTTCTGAACAACTCCGCCCGGTGTTGTATCTTAGCATACTCATCCGCATCAACCTCATAAGGATCATTAGTAAACTTATCTTCACATATATTTATAATCCCATCCTTCCTATCTAAACATAGGTCAATTTGGGCTCCTGCCTCATCATCAAATAATCTAAATCCATATTCAGAAGTGCTCACTCCGCTAATTCCAAGTTTGTATTTTATTTGAGGCACATGATTGAAACAAAGTATTTCAAAAGCATTTCCTCTCCATGAGAAGTAACCATGTGTTTTAAAGAAATCGGCCCACGAATCTGTTTTTCTTCCGACAACAAACTTAAGGCTAAACAAAGTAAACGGATCTATTAGCTGATAGTAAGAATTCTTATCAACCCTAGTATCGTCCATATAACGCCTGATAAAACCACATTGTTCAAGTTCCATCAGGTTTTTTGTGAGCATTGAGCCTCCACCTATCTCTTCAATCTGGGTCAATTCTTTTCGTGTCTTTCCTGTTTTACTAGCAGAAAGTGTTCTAATTATAGCCAGATGCTTTTCAGGCTTCTTAAATAAAGAATAAAACAGATTATCATATTCTGAGTGAAGCTCCCCATATGGCTTAAAAATCAGTTCATCTACATTTTGAACAAGGCTTAAGCGTGAATCAAGCAGGTTAAGATAAAACGGTATACCGCCAAATATCATATAACATTCCATAAGCTGATCACGAGGCATTATTACCTCATTGTACTCTAAAAGCTGTTCACATTCTCTCAGTGAAAAAGGCATAAGCTGTATTCTTCTTGTTACCCTGTTATGAAACCCCTTACGATTCAATAGTATATTCTTTATAATCCAAGACGTGGCAGACCCGCATATTATCAGCACCAAATCATCCTTTGTAGAACCCCAGCTATTCCAGAAATAGTCCAAAGCACTCTTAAAATCCGATTTTTGAGTGTCCATCCACGGAAGTTCATCAAGGAAAACCACTATTTTACCATTTGACGGTTCCCTGTATATATTTTCTCTAAGAAGAAGTTTTTTCAGCCTCATAAAAGCTTCAAACCAATCCTTTGGAACGTTTTCTTCATTGCTTCCATATTCTACAAGGCTTTGGTTGAAAGCTTTTAGCTGACCTTCCTTCTTTTCATCTGTTAACCCTGTGGCGTAAAAGCTAAATTGCTTATTAAAATACTCTTTTATCAAATAAGTCTTTCCTACCCTGCGTCTACCATAAACGGCAACAAATTCAGGTCTCTTAGACTCTACACATCTCTTTAATAAATCTTTTTCACGATCTCTTCCAATTATTTTCATCAGCTCACCCCTCCTGCGGACCTGTGGTCTATTAGATATTATGCCTGCTATTAGTCGTGAAAATAAATCGCCAAAACCAGTCTTAGTACCATAGTTTTGGCGATTTATCATTGTAAAAACGATTATTTTCCGCCAAAACTACGATTATAGTATCACTTTTGGCGTAATATGTCAATATTAATTTCCTGTACTGATATGCTAAGGCACGGATTTCTTGTCCATGTCTTCCAGGCCGATTTAAGATCTGGTTTTATATCACAGAAAATCGTCCCAGAGCACCTCACATGGCAAGAGAGCCAACAGGATAAAGGGAAGAAGATTAAACTTACAACTGAATATTTAATAGGGCATTGCAAGGGCAGTGAGCGGAAACATACAAAAACCATACGGATAACAGAGGTATGAAACAAAGCTCCCTGCCCTTATTTTTGTTTCCGGCGATACATCTTGCTGTCGGGATAATTTAATGAATACATATAAGGAGAATTACGGAAATGATAATGATATTACATGCAGTAGTAGCAGAGCAGTTCCTGCCATACTTCTTCCTGTTCGTGGGCGTAGTGGCAAGGTTCTGCAGTTTTGTAGTAGATGGCATATAGCAGAGCGGGGACAGATCCCGAAGGAAGAAGCCGAGAGAAAAAGGGCGGTCTATGCTTTCCTGGGGACGTGTACGCAGGATCAGATTTATGATCTTTTCGACAGTTCCGCCTTTAACACGATTGTCAAGGACTACGTGAAGCTCGCCCTGAAGAATACAGAAACAGACGAGGAAACCTCAGAGAAGATCATGCAGGAGCTTCGGTGGTTGTTCGATACAAAGAGTTCAAAAGAAGTGCTGGAACAGTGTTAACGAAAACAGTTCTTTTCGCTGACACTGAAAACGCCACAAAATAAGAGCAAAAACACGGTAAAAAAGAGCTGAAAGTGTTAAGGAAAAAGAAATGACCTTTTCTTTAACAGTGATTAGGGGGATACGATGACATACGGTTACGCACGATGCAGCACAAACGAGGAACGCCAGGACATCGACAGACAGAAGCGGGAACTCTTCTCTCTCGGCGTGTCCGAGGACAAATACATCTACTGGGAGTACGAAAAAGGCACGAAGGATGACCGCGTGGAGCTCCAGAAGCTCCTGGATATAGTCGGGGAAGGCGATACCATAGCCACCACGGAAGTTTCAAGGCTCACGAGGTCAACAAAGCACCTGTGCGAGATACTTCAAACGGTGCAGGACAAGAAGCTGATACTCAACATCGGAGGATCCTTCGTTGTGGACTGCAGCAAGGGCGAATTGGATCCTATGACCGAGGGAATGATAAAGATGTGGGGCGTGTTTGCCGAGATGGAGCGTAACATCATCTCCCAGCGTGTCAAGTCGGGTATGAAGAACGCAGCTGCCAAAGGCAAGAAGATCGGCAGGGAGAAAACAACAGCTGCTACTCTCCCACTTCAGTTCTGGAAAGCCTACAATATGTATAAGAACAAACAGATCAACATCACGGAGTTTGCCGGGATGCTGAGGGTATCCCGGACTACGGTTTACAAGTATATCAAGCTTGCAGAATGATGGTTGAATGATACACTGCTTTTGGAGTGTTGTTCAACTGAAAATGAGCGGTTAAAAGCAGAGCTTAAGCAAATGAAAAAAGCCGTTTCTCCAAGCAAGAAGAAATAAACGGCTTTGAGTAATTAAAGAAGCAACGGGCGGAAAAGTGCTCGCCGCCCCATCTGCTTCTTTCAATGTACCACAGAGCACAGGAAAAATCAAGTATAAATTACAAGAAAGGTTAAAATGGTGAACATTAAAACGCCCGTCACAAGACGTATTGTAAAGAGTATTGCAAAGGCGTGCTTAATTCACTTCTTCGATAGCAATGCTATTCTATTCGATAACGGAGCGGATGGATTTGTCAAGGGAACCGTGGAATACCGGAGCCTGCGCACTTTGCAGGCGAGGATATGCCGCGAAAGTCCCTTTACAAATCCATCACGGACAATCCTTAAAAACAAGGACGATGCAACGCATCGGCCCCTGCCGGTCCGAAGGACGGGTGTGGGCAGAGCCCACAAATACGGGTCCAGGGACGGAGTTCCTGGCGGGTTCTCAGGGCAGCGCCCTGAGCCCTCGGAGAGACCGTACTCTACTCTTCTATCTTCGCTGCGGTTTTAACTCCCGGCGAAAATCTATCGCTCGTTTCAGAGCAGATTCCAGACACAAAATAAAATAAGAAAGGAGAAACAGGTGCAGAAAAGAAAATTGAAAGTGTACGCCACTATGCGTGAGCATAAGGTGAACTATCAGAGATGGTACAGAAAAGTACCTACTATTTTGCTGTCCGGAGACTGGCTGACAGCGTGCGGATTTGATCCGGCAGACGAAATCAGCGTATCGGCAAGAAACGGACACATCACTATCAAGAAGATAGCCGACGAAAAATAACGAAAAATATCGTATTTTAGGGACTTGACGGGTATCGACAAGTCTGCTAAAATTGGTTTCAAGAGAGCTATCGGCTACTTATCGCCGATAAAATCGTTTGAAATATAACACACGAAAACAGGCATAAAATGGGCGTTTCTGAGGCTTTGAAAATCGTCAAACGATAAATAGCCGATAAATAGCCGATAAAATCGTTTGAAAGGGGAAAAAGATGGGCGTAATGTCGGAAAACCTTGTATCTATCAGTGATTTCGCATCATCACGGCAGCAGGACAGAGGCACCGTGGCGGCGTGGATCAGGAAGCACCCGGAGGTCGATGAGGGGTGCACGATGGTGGGCAAGGACAAGTGCATAGACATAAATTCGGCTGCGTACCGGATGCTCGACAAACAGTATCCGTTACCCTTGCCGGTGGAGGTCGTGGTCGATCACGAGAGCCGGGACAAACTTCTCGAAGCCCAGGACAAACTTTTGCAGGCGCAGGAGCTGATCACGGAGCTGTACAAACAGATCGGTGAGAAGGACAAGCTGATAGCCCAGAACGAATCGGCGCAGTTGCTCCTGGAAGATAAGACGAAGCAGCTCGAAGAGGAGAAGGAAGCACATCGTAAGGATGTAGAGAAGGCTGACGAAAAGGCAGAAGAAGATAAGGCGCTATATACGCACGAGTGGCTCCGAGCAAACGAGGCGGAGAAAAAGATTAAAGACTTAGAGCAGAAGATGGCGGATATGGAGTTACGGGCGCAAGAAAAGGATAAAGAGCTCGAGGAGAAGGTAACTATTGAGAGAAGCCTGAGAGAAGAAAAACTCCGAATGGAGCAGGCAGGGTTCTTTAAGAGAATATTTAAAAAGTGGTAAAATTATATTGTAAAAACATATAAGTTTTTTTATAATGATTTAGGTGAAGGTGGAGTTGATCTTCTCTATAGAAATAAATGCCTATATACAACGAGTTCGGGCGTATCAAGATTGATGCAGCCCGAATAGACGAAACGTGCAACGCTTACTTTAAGTGGAAGGACCTAAACACCTATATCTCTAACAATAGTCATAGAGGTATAAATATGCCTGATGCAATAAGTGAACCAATGGGATGCTATTGCCTGGGATATGAATGGAACAGAGGCGACGAGGTCGGAGATGCGACGGCACCAGATGGACGCAAGATCGAGTTTAAAGCAACGTCGAGATTTGAGGGAGATCTTTCTTCGTTTGGACCGAAGTGTCAGTTTGATGATCTTGTATTTCTGCGATTTGATTTGGACAATAATTTATTGTACATTTATGATCTGCAGGTAAATTCGGAAGAGTTCGGGAAATACCCGGCAAATTCAAGAGAAACAATTCAGGACCAAAAGAATCAAGGCAGAAGGCCACATATTAGCCTGCAAACGTTGTTTGTAGAGGCGAAAAAGCTGGAGCCGGACATAATCTTTGATATAAGAAAGTGTCAATTCTATAGAAGAACTGAAGAGTACTACAAGAGGTTGCTTGAATTAAAAAAAACACAATAGGAGGAAAAGAGAGGATTAACTCTCTCTTCTTAACAATATTATAGTGCGGCGTGCCGCACTGATACGGAGGAAAAATGAGTAATAAAAAATGGACTGTAGGGAGCTTCTTTGCCGGAGTTGGAGGCATAGATCTTGGATTCGAACAGACGAAGCATTTTAAGGTGGTTTATGCCAACGAGATAGACGAATACCCGGCAAAAACGTATGAACTGAACTTTGGGACGAAGG